>NZ_JBSFUB010000095.1:0-27470 GCF_053591575.1 Streptomyces altiplanensis
GGCGCGGTGGGGCGGGGGCGGCGGGGGGGCCCCCCCCGGGGCGGCCCCCCCCCCCCCCCCCCCGCGACGGTGTCCGTGTACGCGCCCGGGCCCGTGTCCGCACCCCGGCGGCGGAGGCCGGAGAACGGTGGCGATACTGGGCTCATGAAGCTCAGCCGCCCCGTCTCCTGGTTCCTGCTCGCCTTCGGGGTGTGGAGCTGGTTCATCTGGATCACTTTCGTCAAAAACCTGTGGAAGGACGGCAGCGGGCTCGCCTTCGACGACGCGGGTGACCCGACCACGTACTTCTGGGTGCACCTGCTGCTCGCCGTCACGTCCTTTCTTCTGGGGACGGCCGTCGGGGTGATCGGGTTGCGTGGGGTGCGTGCCCTGCGTCGTGAGCGGAACCGGGGATGACCGTGGGTGCTGTACTGGGTGTCGTCGTCGGCGTGCTGGTGGCCGTCGGTCTGATCGGTGGGGCGCACTGGTACGTGTGGCGGCGGCTGGTCCGCGACACGACCGTGCCGGGCGGTGCCGCCCGGCGGGCGGGCACGGTGGCGGCGGTGGTGCTGCCGCTGCTGGCGGTGGGCGCGCTCGTCTCGGGGCGCTCCGGCGCACCGTTCTGGGCGCAGCAGGTGCTGGCGTGGCCGGGGTTCCTGTGGCTGGCGGTGCTGATGTACCTGCTGCTGGCGCTGGTGGTGGGCGAGGCGGTGCGGCCCCTGCTGCGGTGGTGGCTGGGGCGCGGGGGCGGAGCGTCGCCGGACGGGGCGGCCGGGGAGACTTCCGCCACCCCGCCCCTCCCCGCGACCGGGGGGCGGGCCGCCCGGGCCCCCGGCAGCGGCCGGATACCGGCCGTGGCGGCGCCGGGCGGCACGGAGACGGGCACGACGCACAGAGGCACGCACACGGGTACGCACACCGGCACGGACACGGTGACCGCGCCCGCGGCCTCCGTGGCGCCCCCCGCTCCCGCCCCCGCCGACGGGAACGGCGGAACCGGCGGAACCGGCAGGACCGCCGGCGCCGGCCCCTCGGGGGACCTCTCGCGGCGGCTGTTCGTCTCACGGGTGGTGGGCGCCGGTGCCGCGGTGGCCGCGCTCGGAACCGTCGGGTACGGGACCTACGGGGTACTGCGCGGCCCGCAGGTGAAGCGGGTCCGGGTGCCGCTGGCCAGACTGCCGCGGGGCGCGCACGGGTTCCGGATCGCCGTCGTCAGCGACGTGCACCTGGGGCCGATCCTCGGACGCGCGCACACCCGGCGGATCGTCGACACCATCAACTCCGTCCAGCCCGACCTGGTGGCGGTCGTCGGTGACCTCGTCGACGGGAGCGTGGCCGACCTGGGGCCCGCGGCCGAGCCGTTGGCGCAGCTCCGGGCCCGGCACGGGTCCTTCTTCGTGACGGGCAACCACGAGTACTTCTCCGGCGCCGGGCAGTGGGTCGAGCACGTGCGCGAACTCGGTCTGCGGCCGCTGGAGAACGACCGCGTCGAGATCGCCGGCTTCGACCTCGCCGGGGTCAACGACGTCGCGGGCGAGAGCGAGGGGCAGGGCCCCGACTTCGTACGGGCGCTGGGGGACCGGGACCGTACCCGCGCCAGCGTCCTGCTCGCGCACCAGCCCGTCGTCATCCACGACGCGGTGGAGCACGGAGTGGACCTGCAACTGTCCGGGCACACCCACGGCGGCCAGCTCTGGCCCGGCAACCACATCGCCGCCCTGGCCAATCCGACCGTCGCCGGTCTTGAGCGGTACGGGGACACCCAGCTGTACGTCTCGCGGGGCGCGGGCGCGTGGGGCCCGCCCGTCCGGGTCGGCGCGCAGTCCGACATCACCGTCGTGGAACTGGCTTCCCGCCAGGCGTGACCGCCTGCCGCACCCCGGCCGGCAACCGGTGCCCCGCCGCCGGTCAGTGCGTCTTGCGGGAGGCCGCCGCCTGGGCCATCCCCGGCAGGAAGTCCGTGAACAGCTCGTGCACCTCGCGTACGAGCGGACGCAGCACCCGGAAGCGGGAGAGCGCGACCCCGCGGCTGGTGAGGCGGGCGCCGCGTTCGGCGAGGCGGCGGCTGCGCTCCCGGTCCTCGGAGCGGTCGAACACCCAGTACAGGACGAGTCCCATCTGGGAGAGCCACATCAACTCGGGGAGGATGTCCCGCAGTTCCTCGGCGACCTTGGCCTTCGACCCGGCCAGGACCTCCCGGTGGACGGCGATGGCCGCCTCGCGGGCGTGCTCCGACTCGGGGGAGAAGGGACTCAGCGGGCTCTCGGGGTCCGCGGCGTTCTTGAAGAACTGGGCCGCGAACTCGTGGTACGGCGCGGCGATGTCCAGCCAGGCCTTCAGCACCCCGGCCATCCGCGCCTCCAGATCGGTCTCCCGGTCCAGCACGGGCCGGACCGCCGCCTGGTGTTCGGCGGCGATCCGGTCGTAGAAGCCCTGGACGAGGTGTTCCTTGGAGCCGAAGTAGTAGTACGCGTTCCCTACGGAGACGCCCGCCTCCTTGGCGATGGCCCGCATGGTGGTCTTGTCGTAACCGCGCTCCTGGAAGAGCTTGAGGGCGGTTTCGAGGATGAGCGTGCGGGTCTGCTCGCTCTTGGGGGCCTTGTCTTCTTTCACGGTGACCGAGCCTAGCCGGGGACGGAGCACCGGTCGCCGCAGGGCGGGGTGCCCCCCGCTCCGGCCGGCGCGGCCCCGCGGTACTTGGCGGCCGCGAGCATCGACACCCGCACGAAGGGGGCGCCCGCCGGGGTGGCGAGCCAGTGGGCCTTGGCGCGGTGGTCGGCCAGGGCCCAGAGGCAGACCACCCAGGCGGCGGGGCCGGTGTAGACCTGGCCCCTGTCGCCGATGAGGGTGATCTCCCGCAGGGTGCGGGCGTGGTCGAGGCGGGGGTACCTGCGCCGCGCCTCGTCCGAGCCGGCCGGCACCAGGTCCAGCGGTACGAGCTGACGCTGCCGCAGCAGCCAGTTCCGCAGATGGACGCAGAGGGAGCACTGGGCGTCGTACAGGACCGTCAGTCTGCTGACCGGGGTGGCCGCGGCGACCGCGGCGGCCGGGGCGGCCATCGCGCTCACATCCCGGCGGGAGCGGTGGTCCAGCCCTGCGGCGGGACCGGCGGGCGCTGCTCGCGCTCCATGATGGACCGCCGCCGGATCTTGTTGAGGACCCAGACGTTGCCGAGGTGCATGACGCCGAGGACGAGCAGGACGACACCGAGCTTCACCGAGAGCGCCTCGAAGAGTCCGCGGGCGTTCTCGACGGTGTCCGCCGCCTTGAGGTACAGGGCGACGAACCCGAGGTTGACGAGGTAGAAGCCGACCACCAGCAGGTGGTTGACCGCGTCGGCGAGCTTCTCGTCCCCGTGCAGGACGCTCGCGATGAAGATGCGCCCGTTGCGGCTCAGGGTCCGCGCGACCCAGATGGTGAGCGCGACGCTGATCAGCAGGTAGACGGCGTAGGCGACAACAGTGAGGTCCATACCCCACCCCTTCTTGAACGTGTTCAAAAGGCTGGCTGGAATGAATCTAGGCCCATTTTTGAACATGTTCAAGTGGGGCGGCGGCCTCATGAAAGTCCTCTTCTGGATAATCCGCCACGGATCGAATTGTTACGCTTGCCGGTATGACCGCCATGACGCCCACCCGCACCGAACCGGACCTCTCTTTCCTCCTCGACCACACCAGCCACGTCCTGCGCACCCAGATGTCCGCCGCGCTCGCCGAGATCGGCCTGACCGCCCGGATGCACTGCGTGCTCGTCCACGCCCTGGAGGAGGAGCGCACCCAGATCCAGCTCGCCGAGATCGGCGACATGGACAAGACCACGATGGTGGTGACGGTGGACGCCCTGGAGAAGGCCGGCCTCGCCGAGCGCCGCCCCTCCAGTACGGACCGGCGGGCCCGGATCATCGCGGTCACCGAGGAGGGCGCCCGCGTCGCCGGGCGGAGTCAGGAGATCGTCGACCGCGTGCACCGGGAGGCCCTGGCCGGACTCCCCGAGGGGGACCGGGAGGCCCTTCTGCGCGCCCTGAACCGCCTGGTCGGCGACGCCCTGGCCGCCCCCGCCGACAACCCCCGGCCGGCCCGCCGCGCGCGTCAGCCCAGGAAGTAGGTCCCGGGAGGCGGGCCGGGGGCGGGGCCGTGGGGCGGGCCCGGAAAGTAAGACCGAAAAAAATAGTCTGCAACAAAACCATCTGCTACGGTCTCTCCTGTCGCCCCAACGGACAGGAGAGACCGCATGTCTGCCGCATCCGCCCCATCTCCCGCGTCACCCGCCGCCCCCCGCTCGCGCCGGCTCGCCCTCGGAGTCATCGCCACCGGGATGCTGATGATCGTCCTCGACGGCTCCATCGTGACCGTGGCGATGCCGGCCATCCAGCAGGACCTGGGCTTCACCCCCGCCGGCCTCAGTTGGGTCGTCAACGCCTACCTGATCGCGTTCGGCAGCCTGCTCCTCCTCGCGGGGCGGCTCGGCGACCTGATCGGCCGCAAGCGCATGTTCCTGGCGGGCCTCGCGGTCTTCACCGCCGCCTCACTGCTGGCCGGCGCGGCAGCCTCCCCCGCCGTACTGATCGCCGCCCGCTTCCTCCAGGGCATCGGCAGCGCGATGGCCTCCGCCGTCAGCCTGGGCATGCTCGTGACGCTGTTCACCGAGCCCCGGGAGCGCGCCAAGGCGATCGCCGTCTTCAGCTTCACCGGCGCGGCGGGCGCGTCCGTCGGCCAGGTGCTCGGCGGCGTACTCACCGACGCGCTCGACTGGCACTGGATCTTCTTCATCAACCTGCCCATCGGCCTGGCCGCCCTCGCGGTCGCGGTCGCCGTCCTGCCCGGCGACCGCGGTCTCGGCCTCGGGGCGGGCGCGGACGTCATCGGCGCCGGCCTGGTCACCGCCGGCCTGATGCTCGGCATCTACACCGTCGTCAAGGTCGAGGAGTACGGCTGGACCTCGGCGCACACCCTCGGCTTCGGCGCCCTCGCCGCCGTGCTGCTCGCCGCGTTCCTCGTCCGCCAGGCCACCGCGGAGAACCCGCTCATGCCGCTGCGGATCTTCCGCTCGCGCAGCGTCTCCGGCGCCAACCTGGTCCAGATCCTGATGGTCGCCGCGCTCTTCTCCTTCCAGATCCTCGTCGCCCTCTACCTCCAGAAGGTGCTCGGGTACGGCGCCGCCGAGACCGGCCTCGCGATGCTCCCGGCGGCCGCCGTCATCGGCGCGGTCTCCCTGGGCGTCTCCGCCCGCCTCAACGCCCGCTTCGGCGAGCGCAACGTCCTGCTGGCGGGCCTCGTGCTCCTCATCGGCGTCCTCGGTCTCCTCGCCCGCGTCCCCGTGCAGGCCCACTACGCCGTCGACCTGCTCCCGGTGATGCTGCTCGCCGCCGGCTTCGGCCTCGCCCTGCCCGCGCTGACCACGCTCGGCATGTCCGGCGCGAGCGAGGAGGACGCGGGCCTCGCCTCCGGGCTGTTCAACACCACGCAGCAGATCGGCATGGCCCTGGGCGTCGCGGTCCTCTCCACCCTGGCCGCCTCCCGCACCGAGAGCCTGGCGGCGGACGGCAGGAACCGGGCCGAGGCACTGACCGGCGGCTACCACCTCGCCTTCGCGGTGGGCGCGGGTCTCCTCGTCACCGCCTTCGCCGTCGCCGTCACGATGCTGCGCCGTCCCGAGCGCCGGCCGGCCGCCGGCCAGGACGGCAACGTCCCGGCCGCCACCCTCCCCGTCACGGTCTGACCGACCACCACACCGAAAGGCCGCACCCCATGGACACGACGACCACCACCACCGACACGCCCCCCGCCACGACCGAGAACGACGGCCCCGCGCCCCGCGTGCTCACCGACGGGGAACTGACCCGGCTCCTGGAGCGGCAGCGGTTCGGCGTACTCGCGAGCGTCAGGAGCACCGGTCACCCGCACCTGTCGACCGTGCTCTACGACTGGGACCCCGAGGAGCGCGTCCTGAGCGTCTCCTCCACGGCCGACCGCCTGAAGGTCCGTCAGCTCCGCCGAGACCCGCACACCTCACTGCACGTCAGCGGCCCGGACGTCTGGTCGTTCGCCGTGGCCGAGGGCGAGGCGGAGATAGTGGACCCGGCGGACGGGGCGGCCCCCGCCGGCCGGCCGGCGCCCGACCGGCGCGTGACGATCCGGATCCGGGTCTCCCGCCTGTACGGGACCGCCCTCGACATCCCCGCCCAGGACTGAGGACTCAGTGCGTACGCCGGATCCGCGGCGCGCCCGTCACGGACATCACCAGCGAGTACAGCGTCGTCGTGGCCGTGATGAACGCGCGGTTGTTCTTCGGGCCGCCGAAGGAGATGTTCGAGACCGCCTCGGGGACGCGGACGCGGCCGATGAGCGTGCCGTCCGGGTCGTAGCAGTGCACCCCGTCGTCCATCGCGGCCACCCACAGCCGGCCCTCGTCGTCGAAGCGGATGTTGTCGAAGCGCGCTCCGTCCCGGGCCTCGGCGAAGACCTTGCCGTCGGAGAGGGTGCCGCCCTCCCGCACGTCGAAGACGCGGATGCACCCGGCCCGCGTGTCGGAGACGTACAACTGCCGCTCGTCGGGGGAGAAGACGAGGCCGTTCGGCGCCTCGGTGCTGTCGGTGACCAGCCGGACCTCGCCGGTGGCGGGGTCCGCCCGGTAGACGTTGCAGGAGCCGATCTCGCTCTCCGCGCGGAAGCCCTCGTAGTCGCTGGTGATCCCGAAGTCGGGGTCGGAGAACCAGACGGAGCCGTCGGAGTGCACGGTCGCGTCGTTCGGGCTGTTGAGCCGTTTGCCCTCGAAGCGGTCGGCGACGACGGTGACCGTGCCGTCGTGCTCGGTGCGGCTGACGCGGCGGTTGCCCTGCTCGCAGCTGATCAGCCGGCCCTCCCGGTCGAGGGTGTTGCCGTTGCTGTGCCCGGCGGGGGAGCGGAAGACACCGACGGTGCCGGTCGTCTCGTCCCAGCGCAGCATGCGGTCGTTGGGGATGTCGCTCCAGACGGTCTGCCGCCAGGCGGGCACGTAGAGCGGTCCCTCCGCCCAGCGGCAGTCGTCGTACAGCGTCTCCAGCCGCTCGTCCCCGCTCGCGCACCGTCCGGTGCGGAAGCGGTCGTCCAGGACCTCGTAGACCGAACTGCGGGCGGTGGCGGACACGGGCGGGCCTTTCCGGTCGGCTGTCAGACGCTGAGCGAGCGGGCGTAGTTGATCTGGCCCATGACCATGTGGAAGGTGTCGGGGCCGACGGCCGGGATCATCGTGGAGTGGTGGCGGCCGCCGCTGGTCACCGTGACCTGGATGAAGCCGGTCGTCGTCTTCTCCTTCATCAGGAGGAAGAGCAGACCGAGCAGGCAGAAGATGAAGAAGATGACGGCCAGCACGATCGCGACCGTCGGCATCTTCTCCTCGGTGCGGGACATGTCGGTGGCCGTCCACACCGCGCCCCTGAGCGGCATCGTGCCGGACGGGGTGACGATCGAGTCGTTCATGACGGTGATGTCGCCGATCGACATCAGCGGCGCGCCCCCGCCGCCCGCCGGCGGGCCGGTGTACGGCACCGGGGTCCCCGGCAGCGTCGGCTGCTGCGGATAACCGTAGCCCTGCGCCTCGTGGGGATAGCCGTAGCCGGGGGTCGGCCCCCACTGGTACTTCCCGTTCGGATCACCGTCCGCCGCGTACGGATTCGGATTCTGCTCGCTCATGGTTCCCCGTGCTCCCCTCGGCCCGTGTCCTGTGCCTCTGAATCCTGACACAAGGCGGCCCCGCCGACCGGGTGAACCGGAGGGCGGGGCCGCCTTGTGCTCTACGACCGGGAAGGGGTCAGAAGCGACGCGTGATCAGCGCGCGCTTCACTTCCTGGATCGCCTTGGTGATCTCGATGCCGCGCGGGCAGGCATCCGTGCAGTTGAACGTCGTGCGGCAGCGCCACACGCCGTCCTTGTCGTTCAGGATCTCCAGCCGCTGCTCGCCGGCCTCGTCGCGCGAGTCGAAGATGAAGCGGTGCGCGTTGACGATCGCCGCCGGGCCGAAGTACTGGCCGTCGTTCCAGAACACCGGGCACGAGGACGTGCACGCGGCGCACAGGATGCACTTGGTGGTGTCGTCGAAGCGCTCGCGCTCCTCGGCGGTCTGCAGACGCTCACGCGTCGGCTCGTTGCCCTTGGTGATGAGGAAGGGCATGACGTCGCGGTACGCCTGGAAGAACGGGTCCATGTCGACCACGAGGTCCTTGAGGACCGTGAGGCCCTTTATGGCCTCGATCGTGATCGGCTTCTCCGGGTTGATGTCCTTGATCAGCGTCTTGCAGGCGAGCCTGTTCTTGCCGTTGATCCGCATCGCGTCGGAGCCGCAGATGCCGTGCGCGCACGAGCGGCGGAAGGTGAGCGTGCCGTCGGTCTCCCACTTGATCTTGTGGAGACCGTCGAGCACGCGCTCCTTCGGGTCGATCTCGATCTGGAAGTCCTGCCACTCGGCCTCGGCCGAGATCTCCGGGTTGAAGCGGCGGATCCGGAAGGTGACCGTGATGTACGGGGAGGCGACGGACGCGGGCTTCGCGTCGTCGACCTTGTCCAGGGTCGGAGTAGCCATCAGTACTTACGCTCCATCGGCTGGTAGCGGGTCTGGACGACCGGCTTGTAGTCGAGACGGATCGACTCGGTGCCGTCGTCGCCGACCTCGCGGTACGCCATGGTGTGGCGCATGAAGTTGACGTCGTCGCGGTTCGGGAAGTCCTCGCGGTAGTGACCGCCGCGGGACTCCTTGCGCGCCAGGGCGGACACGGCCATGACCTCGGCCAGGTCGAGCAGGTTGCCCAGCTCGATGGCCTCCAGCAGGTCGGTGTTGAACCGCTTGCCCTTGTCCTGGATCGACACGTTCAGGTACCGCTCGCGCAGCTCGCCGATCTTAGCGACCGCCGTCTTGATCGTCTGCTCGGTGCGGAACACCATCACGTTGGCGTCCATCGTCTCCTGGAGCTCCCGGCGCAGGTCGTGGACCCGCTCGGTGCCGGTGGAGTTGCGCAGGCGCTCGACCTGCGCGACGACGAGCGACGCCGGGTCCTCGGGGAGCTCGACGTAGTCGTGCGCGGCCGAGTACTCGGCGGCGGCGATGCCGGCGCGCTTGCCGAAGACGTTGATGTCGAGCAGCGAGTTGGTGCCCAGGCGGTTCGCGCCGTGCACCGAGACGCAGGCGACCTCGCCGGCGGCGTACAGGCCCGGAACGACCGTGGTGTTGTCCGCGAGGACCTCACCCCTGACGTTCGTGGGGATGCCGCCCATGGCGTAGTGCGCGGTCGGCTGGATCGGGATCGGGTCCGTGTAGGGCTCGATGCCCAGGTACGTCCGCGCGAACTCGGTGATGTCCGGGAGCTTCGCGTCGAGCTGCTCCGGCGGCAGGTGCGTGAGGTCGAGGAAGACGTGGTCGCCCTCGGGACCGCAGCCGCGGCCCTCACGGATCTCCGTGTAGATGGAGCGCGAGACGACGTCACGGGACGCGAGGTCCTTCATGACCGGCGCGTACTTCTCCATGAAGCGCTCGCCGTCCTTGTTGCGGAGGATGCCGCCCTCACCGCGGGCGCCCTCCGTCAGCAGGATGCCCATGCGCCAGATGCCCGTCGGGTGGAACTGGAAGAACTCCATGTCCTCCAGCGGCAGCCCGCGGCGGTACGCCGCGGCCTGGCCGTCACCGGTCAGGGTGTGCGCGTTCGACGTCACCTTGAAGAACTTGCCGGTGCCGCCGGAGGCGAAGATGATCGCCTTCGCCTGGAAGATGTGGATCTCGCCGGTCGCCAGCTCGTAGGCGACGACGCCCGCGGACTTGCGGACCCCGTCGACCTCCTGCATCAGCAGGTCGAGGACGTAGAACTCGTTGAAGAACTCCACACCCTCCTTGACGCAGTTCTGGTACAGCGTCTGGAGGATCATGTGGCCGGTGCGGTCCGAGGCGTAGCAGGACCGGCGGACCGGGGCCTCACCGTGGTTGCGGGAGTGGCCGCCGAAGCGGCGCTGGTCGATGGTGCCGTCCGGGGTGCGGTTGAACGGCAGGCCCATCTTCTCCAGGTCGAGAACGGAGTCGATGGCCTCCTTCGCCAGGATCTCGGCGGCGTCCTGGTCGACCAGGTAGTCGCCGCCCTTGATCGTGTCGAAGGTGTGCCACTCCCAGTTGTCCTCCTCCACGTTCGCCAGCGCGGCGGCCATGCCGCCCTGCGCGGCGCCCGTGTGGGACCGGGTGGGGTAGAGCTTCGTCAGCACGGCGGTGCGGCTGCGCTTCGTCGACTCGATGGCCGCGCGCATGCCCGCGCCGCCGGCGCCGACGATGACGGTGTCGTACTTGTGAATCTTCATGGTGGTTGCCTCAGCCCCGGGCCTAGCGGATGTTCGGGTCGAAGGTGAAGATCACCAGCGTGCCCAGAAGGACGGTGAACACCGTGGCGGTGTACAGCAGGTTCTTCAGCCAGAAGCGGGTGTTCGGCCGCTCCGCGTAGTCGTTGATGACGGTACGCAGGCCGTTGGCGCCGTGCAGCATGGCCAGCCACAGCATGAGCAGGTCCCAGGTCTGCCAGAACGGCGAGGCCCAGCGGCCGGCCACGAAGGCGAAGCCGATCTTGGACACGCCGCCGTCCAGCACCAGCTGGATCAGCAGGTGGAAGAGGACCAGGACGACCAGCACGATGCCGGACAGCCGCATGAACAGCCAGCCGTACAGCTCGAAGTTCGTACGGGTCGACTTGGGCGTCTTCTTGGTACGAGCGCGGGGCGGCTCGATGACGGGAGCGGGGTTGTCCACGTCGTAGCGGCTTACGCCCTCGACGGGGCCGACTGCGCCAGTGGTCTCGATGGACATGTGCCTCAGCTCCCGAAGACTTCGCGTACGGCGTGGCCGAGCACGGGGTAGAGAGCGCCCGCCATCAGCACGATCCAGATGCCCATCACGGTCCAGAGCATCTGCTTCTGGTAGCGCGTGCCCTTGGACCAGAAGTCCACGGCGATGACACGGAGACCGTTGAGTGCGTGGAAGAGGATGGCGGCGACGAGGCCGTACTCCAGCAATGCCACGAGAGGGGTCTTGTAGGTGGCCACGACGTCGTCGTACGCCTCGGGGGAGACGCGGACGAGAGCGGTGTCGAGGACATGCACGAACAGGAAGAAGAAAATGAGGACGCCGGTGACTCGATGAGCCACCCAGGACCACATACCTTCCCGGCCGCGGTACAGCGTTCCAGCCGGCACGGAAAAACCCTCCGGGAGCGGGGATCAGGGTCGGCCGGCTTCGATGTCGGTCTGACCCGGCCGGGTACGGTCCACCGGCCCCGGTCATCGTAGCGACGACTTGTCGGTTCGTTCGCGCGGGGTCCACTGGTGTGATCAAAGTGGCAGTCAAACGGCCACGGACGGGCTATCGGGCGGGTTCCTGGCAGCCGGTCTGGCAGGCAAGGTCGGTGTTTGCCGGGAAAAAGCCGGTTTTCCGCGGATCGGAGACGATACGGGCGAGCCGTCCCCGCGCCAGCCCGCGCAGCTCGTCGGCGGCGACCGCCCGCTCCTCGTCCGGTTCGTTGCCCAGCCGGGAGCGGATCCCGGCCAGCACCTGGTCGAGGTGCTCCTCGGGGCGGAAGCCGTCCAGGCAGATCACGAAGGCGTGGCCGAAGCTGCTCTCGTACGCCGCGTGGGCGGCGCGCAGCGCGGTGTGCGCGGCGGCGGGGGCGCCCTCGTGCGGGCCCGCCGAGGATTCGCGGCTCAGCGCCTCGGAGATCTCGTCGAAGGACAGGTCGTACGCCGCCTCGTCGGCCGCGGCGAGCAGCGAGCCGACATCGGGGTAGGGGCGGTGTGCGGCGACGCGACGCGCCCAGCGCGGGCTGGCGCAGCAGGCGAGCAGGGCGGTCTCGGCGGCGCCGGCGGACGCGGCGTTGAAGCGGCCGAGGCCGGCGGGGGTCGCGGGCCCGCGGTTCTGCTCGGGTATGGCCGTACGTCCCGGCGGTGCGCTGGACAGCGTGAGCTCCTCGGAAGGGGGCCGGCGAGAAGGGTGGGGCGGGTGAGACACCACGCTATCGATGATCTTCAAATGCTGTCGACGGATGCGTGAATCTCACCCGAACGGGAGAGTTTGAACACACATACTGGCCCATTAGTGGACGATTAGGGGGCCGATTGGGCATCGTTTGCTGAATGATGTCGCAATTCAGGGGGCCGCTGGCCGTGGCCGCCGCCTCCTTGCTCGTCCCGCTCATCGCCACCGCCGTCCCCTCGGCGTCGTCGGCACCAGCAGAACCAGCAGCGCCGTCCACCAAGGCAGCACCGCCCGCCAAGGCGGCACCGTCCACACCGTCCGCGCCGTCCCCGAAGGCGGGGCCGACCGAGCCGCCCAGCGCCGTCCCGTCCGTACAGGAGTACGACGCCGCGACCGGCCCGGGCTGGCAGCCCCAGCGCTCCACGCGGGTCGTCGTGGCGCCGGGCGACAGCGAGCTCGCCGACGAGGGCAAGCTCCTCGCCCAGGAGATGAAGCGCGGCTTCTCGTCCACCGGATCCGGCCGCGCCGGTGACATCGAGCTGGCGCTGGCTCCCGGCGGCGCCCCCGAGTCGTACACCCTCACCGTCCGTGACGGACGGGTCCGTGTCACCGGAGCCGACGAAGCCGGTGTCTTCTACGGGACCCGCACCGTCAAGCAGGCCCTGCGCGCCGACGGCCGCCTGTCCGAGGGCGTCGTGCGCGACAAGCCCGCCAAGCCGCAGCGCGGACTGATGCTCGACACCGCGCGCAAGCACTACACCGCCGGGTGGATCGAGGACACCGTCCGCGAGATGGGCGACCTCAAGCTCAACCAGCTCGTCCTGCACTTCTCCGACGACCAGGGCTTCCGGATCGCATCCGACAGCCACCCCGAGATCGTCTCCGAGCAGCACCTCACCAAGGCCGAGGTCCGGCGGATCGTGAAGCTGGCCCAGAGCCGCCACATCGAGGTGATCCCGGAGATCGACTCGCCGGGCCACCTCGGCGCGGTGATGCGCGCGCACCCGGACCTCCAGCTGCGCGACGTCAACGGCACGGCGACGCCCGGCGCCGTGGACATCTCCAACCCCGCGTCCGCGCGGATCGTGGACGACCTGCTGAACGAGTACGCCGGTCTCTTCCCCGGCCGCCACTGGCACCTCGGCGGCGACGAGTACCAGGCGCTGATGAAGCGGGACCCGGAGGCGTCGTACCCGCAGCTCGCCCGCGCGGCCGTCAGCAAGTACGGCTCCGGCGCCAGGATCCAGGACCTGGCCACCGGCTGGCTGAACGACCGCGCCGCGGCCCTCCGTCCGCACGGCAAGCGGCTCAAGTCGTGGAACGACGGCCTCCACGCCGGCGGCGTCGTCAAGGCCGACCAGGACCGCGAGGTCGAGTACTGGACCGGCAAGGAGATCGGCGCGCGGCAGCCGGCCGAGTACCTGGGCGAGGGCCGCAAGCTGGTCAACGCCAACGACGAGTACCTCTACTACGTGCTCGGCGAGCCCAACACCTTCACCTACCCGACCGGCCGCCGCATCTACGAGTCCTGGACGCCCCTGGTCCTGCGCGGCACCGACCCGGTGCCGGCGCGTTACGCGGACCAGATCCTGGGCGGCCGCCTCGCGATCTGGGGCGACCTCCCGAACGCCCAGACGGAGGCGGAGGTCGCACGCGGCATCCACCTCCCGCTGCGCGCCCTCGCCCAGAAGACCTGGGACGCGGACAAGCCCGCGCTGGACTGGGAGGGCTTCAAGGCGCTGGCCGGGCGTACGGGCTGACGGCCCGAGCCGCGCACTTGTGAGGACGGCCCGGCCGGCGGCGTATGGTCCGCGTACAGCCGCCGGCCGCCGGCCGGCGTCCGCACCCGCCCCGCCCGTTTCCGGGCCCGTGGCGGCACTCCGCCCGCCGGCCGGGCCGTCGTACGCCGTGCTCGCGACCCTCTTCGTGCGCGCGCCGTCGCGCATGCGGCACCCCAAGGCGACCGCGTCCTCCCCCGTTTCGGCTGACATGGTCACACCATGACGTGACGCGGGCAGAATGTGACAGACGCGTGGGGAGAGCGGGGCATGGGTTTCTGGGGTTACTTCGTGGTCGGCCGGAGCGGGCGGCCGCTCGCGGAGCTGGCGGCGCTCGCGGACGTACGGGAAGGCCTGGTGCTCCACGAGACGCGGGGCGACGGGTGGCAGGTGTGGGTGCGGTCCAGTGAGCCGCAGGCCGGCGACATGGGGGCGCTCGCCCGGGGGGTGTGCGGGGAGACGGGGACGCCCGCGCTGTTCGCGTTCGTCATGGACAGCGACTGCGTGGTCGTGGAGGGGGCGACCTCCGCGGAGGCGGCCGGTTCCTGGTTCGGCTGCCTGGGGCGCGAGGCGATGGCGGGCCACCTGGGCGCCGACGGGCTGGTACTGGAGGACCTGTTCCTCACGCCGGAGAGAGCCGCGGTGAAAGCGGTGGAGTGGGCGGCCGCGACCGGACGGACCGTGGCCCCGGGCGCACTGGCCGACGTACTGCGGCAGGAGGCGGACCCCCTGGCCGAGGAGCTCTTCGCGCGCTTCCTGGACCGGCTGGGGCTGTGAGCGGGCGGTGAGCGGGCGATGAGCTGTCTGTGACGTAATCGCGGTGCGGTACGCAGTCGGAAGGAGAAGGTCCGCACCGAGCGGGCCCTGCAGTGCCGAGGGAGGCACCGTGACCCTGGTGGAACTGATCGGCCGCGCCGACGAACGGAGTCTGGCGGCGAGCGCGGTGGCCTGCCTGGACCGCTGTCTGCCCCTGCTGGAGTACGTCGAAGGCGCCGAGCGCATCGGCCTCGACACGGACGAGGCGCTCAGGCCGCTGTGGGCCGCGGTCGAGGGCGGCGACGCCTGGCTCGGCCGGCTGCGCCGGGTCGCGGTCGTGGTGGAGCGCGTCGCGGGGGCGGCCCCCGGTGAGCTGGCCGGCTTCGCCAGCCGCATGGCCGCCGCCGTCCCCACCGCCTACGACGAGCTCGCGCTGCGCGAGTGGGCCGAGGACTGCTCGGCCGCCGTGCTGGAGGTCCACCTGCGGCTGGACGGGGTGGCGCCGGGCGACCACGAGGCGCGTGTGAAGGCGTACCGCAGCGGCGGGACCGACGGCATCGGCCCGCTCACGGCCGGCGAGCTGCGCCGCCAGGCCCAGCTCCTGGAGATGCTCTCCGGGGACTCGGGGGGCGGGCTGAACCACGCCCTCCAGCTCTCGAACGAGGGCAAACGCGTCCTGCGGGCCGCGGCCTCACGCCGGGCCCGCAGCAGCGGCTGACCGGCTCGCCCGGTTCGCCGTGTCCTTGCCGGCGTGCTCCGCCGGCTCGCGACCCGGCGGTGTGCGCGGGGCACGCCCCGCGCCCTTTTCCGGGGGCGGCGGGGCGGGGAGCGCGTCCGGCTCCGCTACGGGGCCGGCGTCCGGCCGGTGTCGGAGGGCGTGGAAGGCGTGGAGGAGGCGGGGGGCGTGGAGGAGGCGGGGGGTGTGGAGGAGGCGGGGGGTGTGGAGGGAGCGGAAGGCGTGGAAGGGGCGGAGAGGGCGCTCGCCGCGGTGCGGATGGCGGGCAGGTCGGCGTAGAGGTTGCTGCCGGGGCACTCGGTCGGGTAGCCGTCGCGGTGCCCGGAGATCCGGCCCATGACGACCTGCTGGCCCAGCTTGTACTTGCCGTTGTCGGCGCCGGCGGTCAGTGTCGCGGTGCCGCTCGGGTCGTGCCCGTACAGACCGAGCTTCCAGGCGGTGACCTTGGCGACGGACTCACGGACGACGGGTGTGGTGGTCGCGGTGTTGTAGTTGCCGAGGACGGAGACGCTGCTCGTGCCGGTGTTGAAGCCGTAGGTGTGCGCGCCCTGGACGGGCTTGTCGATGCCGCCCGCGCGGCCCTCGAAGAGGGTGCCGCACTTGTCGACCAGGAAGTGGTAGCCGATGTCGTTCCAGCCCTGGCTCCGCACGTGGTAGATGAACAGACCCCGGACGACCGAAGCGGATTCGGCACAGGTGTAGCCGTTCGACCCGGCCGTGTGGTGGACGAAGACGGCCTTGGTGCCGGCCGTGTACGTCGGAGGATCCGCCACCAGCGACTCGTCGGCGCCCCAGCCGGCCCGTGAGGTGACGGACGGCTGCCCCGGCGCGGTGGGTGCCACGGTCGAGGTACGGGGGGAGGGCGTGTCGGCGCTCCCGGGGTCGACCAGATCGACGCGCAGCCCGTCCGGCAGGCGCCGCTCCGCGGACACGCGCAGCTGTACGCCGTCGGAGGGGCCGGTCCACAGCGGCTGGGTACCGGCGCGCAGGCCGGGACCGGAGTGCTCGGGCCCGCTCTCCGGCGTACGCACATCCGTGTCGAACGCGCGCCAGCCGGACCAGGCTCCCGTGCGGCTGTCCCGGGTGCGGACCTCGGCCGTACCACCGAGCTGGGTGTACGGGTCGTCCCAGGTGAGGCCGACCAGACTGAACGGCGGGGTGGTGTGCTGCGGGAGCGCGCGCACGGCCGGATCACCGCCGGCCGGGACGTCGAGGGTGTGCAGGGTGCCGGACGTCCCGGCGGTCCCGGCGGTCGCGGCGGGGGCGGGCGGGGTCGCGGGGGCCGCGGGGCCGGCGAGGGCGAGCGGACCGGCGGCCAGGGACGACGCGGCGAGCAGCACGGCGGCGCGGCCGAATGCCTTCGGCTTGCCTGCCGAAAGCTTTTGAATTGTGGAAATGCCAGTTGTTCGCGTGGAATTCATCGGTGGTGGCACGGGGCTCCATCTCTCGCTCGGCGGGCAACTCGGAACCGGGTGGTTATACACCGGGCGAACGGTGCGTGCGAGTATGCGGAAGAAATAGGCTTATTCGAGTTGGCGGGAACGCCGCCTTCGGTCTCCGCCCCCAGATGTCGCGCCCCGCAGAGGGCGGGACCAGACTGGAAGGAGGCGGAGTTTCCCGGAACTCCCGTGTCGGATCCGCCACGGAGGAGCCATGGGGTCGACCACGCGGAATGACACTCCTGTCGCGATCGAAGGCGGCGGGGTGGAGCTGCGCATGCGGGAAATCGGAGGCGGCATGACGGTCGCTTTCGCGCGGTTTCCCAAGGGCACGGACATGGGGCCGCTCGCCAAGGGCCTGCCCGGTGATCTGTGCCAGTGCCCGCACTGGGGTTACCTGCTCAAGGGCCGGCTGAGAATGCGGACCAAGGACGGTGAGGATATTTACGAGGCGGGGCAGGCTTTCTACTGGGCGCCCGGTCACGTTCCCGAAGCGCTCGAGGACTGCGAGTATCTGGACTTCTCGCCGACGGAGGAGTTCAACGAGGTGGTCGACCACCTCAAGTCGCAGATGTGAGTCCGTGAACCGGCCGGATCATGTCCGTGCGTACGGGCGCAGGGCGTTTCACGGCTCTTTGCGGATGAGCCCGGGCGAGCCGCTTTTCAGGCAGCCGAACCGTCGCGGACGGGTCCCTTCGCCGGGCACTTCGCCGGGCGCTTCAGCGGGCGTTTCTGCCGGGACACCACGTCTCCGGCGCGCAGGTCACTGCCGCTGAGCCCGCCCGCCGGCGATGCGCCGCGCAGCCGGCCCCGGCCCGCCTCCTCGCTTCGAGGCGACCGCTCCGGCCATGGGGCCGCGCCGAGTGCCGCGGGAGACGTGGGAAGTCCGAGCGGGACCCGTCAGCGGCGCAGGCGGGCGTTGAGCCGGGCGGCCTGGCGCGTCAGGTGGTCGCGTTCGGCGAGGTTGGGTGCCTTCCGGGCCGCCTCGGCGTACAGCCGTGCCGCCGTCACCAGGTCGCCGTCGCGCTCGTGGAGGTACGCCGCCACCGCGGCGTGGCGGGGAACGGGGTGTTCCCCGCTCGAACGGAGCCGAGAGCTCGGGGAGGAGCCGTCCAGCGCCGCGAGCGCCGCCAGGCCGGCGCGCGGTCCGTCGGCCTCGCCGACGGCCACCGCGCGGTTGAGCCGGACGACCGGGCTGTCGGTCAGGCGCACGAGTTCGTCGTACCACTCGACGATCTGCACCCAGTCGGTCTCCTCGGCGGTGGGCGCGTCGGCGTGGAGTGCCGCGATGGCGGCCTGGGCCTGGAACTCGCCCAGCCGGTCGCGGGCGAGGGCCGCCTGCAGGATCCGGACGCCCTCGGCGATCGACTCGGTGTCCCACCGGCCGCGGTCCTGTCCGGCGAGCGGCACCAGGCTGCCGTCGGGCGCGGTCCGGGCGGCCCGCCGGGCGTGGTGGAGCAGCATGAGGGCGAGCAGCCCCGCCACCTCCGGGTGGTCGATCGCGGCCGCGAGCCGGCGGGTGAGCCGGATGGCCTCGGCGGCCAGGTCGACGTCGCCGGAGTAGCCCTCGTTGAAGACCAGGTAGAGGACGCGCAGCACGGTGGCGACGTCGCCGGGCTGGTCGAACCGCACGTCGGAGACGGTGCGTTTGGCCCGGCTGATGCGCTGCGCCATCGTCGCCTCGGGCACCAGGTAGGCCTGGGCGATCTGGCGGGTGGTGAGCCCGCCGACGGCGCGCAGGGTGAGGGCGACGGCGGACGACGGCGTCAGCGACGGGTGGGCGCACAGGAAGTAGAGCTGGAGCGTGTCGTCCACCGCGGGCACGGGCCCGGGCGCCGGTTCCTCTTCGACGAGGTCCTCGCGCCGGCGGCGGGCGGTGTCCGCCCGGGTCGCGTCGAGGAACCGGCGCCAGGCCACGGTGACCAGCCAGCCCTTCGGGTCCCGCGGCTGGTCGGCCGGCCAGACGCGGACCGCCTCGACCAGCGCGTCCTGCACGGCGTCCTCGGCCGCCGCGAAGTCGGCTCCGCGGCGGACGAGGATCCCGAGCACGCTCGGTGTGAGGCTCCGGACCAGGGCCTCGTTCATCTGGGAAGTCACTCCGTGACGGTGGGCGGCGCGGTCAGGAACGGGCGCACCTCAAGCCACTCGTGGATCGGCTTCCCGCCCGCCCCGGGGGCGGCCGACAGCTCACCGGCCAGCTCGACGGCGCGCTCGTAGCTGTCGACGTCGATCACCATCCAGCCGGCGATGAGGTCCTTGGTCTCGGCGAACGGGCCGTCGGTGACCGGCGGGCGCCCCTCGCCGTCGTACCGCACCCACGCCCCCTCGGGGGCGAGCGCCTGGCCGTCCACGAACTCGCCGGTCCCCTCCAGCCGGGCCGCGAAGTCCTGCATGTACTGCACGTGGGCGGAGATCTCCTGGGGCGTCCACTGGTCCATGGGCACGTCGTTGGCCGGGGCCGGGGCGCCGCGGTAGTGCTTGAGCAGCAGGTACTTGGCCATCGTTTCGCTCCTCGGTGCTGGTGCGACCCATTGTGGTCGCTCTCACCACGGGGACGGAGCCGGTCACGGGTTCTCGACATGACCGCCCGAACTTTTTTGGCTCTTGTGGACGAGCCCGGACGAGCCCGGGTGAGCCGTCTCGCGGTGCCCGGGTCCACGGCGTGGCGCGAGGCCGGACCGAGGTCCCCGAACCCGGCCGGACGAGCCGCCCCGGGCCGATCCGGGAAGAGCCCGTCCGAGGTGGTGCCGCGGTCCCGCCGGGGAGGTCCGCCGGGCGGTTCGAACCGGGCCGGGCGGAGGGCCGGACGGAGGAACTGTGACGTTTCCGTGGCTCCGGGCGCAGAGCAAGGGGGGGCATGGGCACGGTGACCAGTGCCGAGTCGGCACCACGAAGAGGGACGTGTGGTCAGGGGCGGGGAGCGGCATCGCACACAGGAGTGCGACGCGGAGTTGGGCGCTGCCGTCGAGCGGGCCCAGCAGGGGGACGAGGACGGGTTCGCGGCGGCCTACCGCCTCGTGCACCCGGGGCTGCTCGGATACGTACGGGGGCTCGTCGGGGAGGACGCCGAGGACGTGACGTCCGAGGCATGGCTGGAGATCGCGCGCGACCTGGGGCGGTTCCGCGGCGACGGGGCGGGATTCCGCGGCTGGACGGCGACGATCGCCCGCCACCGCGCACTCGATCACTTGCGCAAGCTGAAGCGAAGGCCGCGTACGTCGATGCTGGAACAGGACGTACTGGAGCTGCCCGCCGGCCGGGACACCGCCGACGACGCGCTCGAAGCACTGTCGACCGGGCAGGCGCTGGAAATGATCGCCACACTGCCGCGCGAGCAGGCGGAGGCGGTGCTGCTGCGGGTGGTCGTCGGGCTCGACGGGCCGGCGGCGGCCCGGGTGCTGGGCAAGCGCAGCGGATCCGTGCGGACCTCCGCCTACCGCGGGCTCAAGCGGCTGGCCGAGCAACTGGCCCCGGACGGCGGCCGGACGGGCGCTGTGACGTCTGCGGCGCCGCGCACGCTGAAAGATGAGACATGAGACGGGTATGGGAACAGGCGAGGGGCCGGCCGGCCGGGACCGGGGCCGGAGAACGGGAAGCGGTGGACGAGGAGCCTGTCACGCCGGAGGTCGAGGCGTTGCTGGCCGCCGTACGCCGTCCCGCGCCTCGCCGTGGTGAGGAGAGGGCGCAGGCGGCGCTCGCCGCGTACCGGGAGGCGCGCGACTCCGGCGCGCACGCCCTCCCGGGGCGCTGGTGGCGGGCGCGCGGGCGTGACGACTGGCGGCCGTCCCGGCGGCGGCGCGGTGTGCTGCCGGTCAGGGCGGCGTTCGCCTCGGCCGCGGCGACGGTGACGCTGGGCGGGATGGCGCTGGCGGCCGGCACGGGGGCGATCCCGGCGCCGTTCGGGAACGGCGGCGGCAGCGGGGGCAGTGGTGCGGGCGGCGGCACCGGCGCCGGAACGGCGGGGACCCACAGCAGCGCGCCGGCGACGCCCGGTGCGGAGCGGGGGAGCGCGGGGGACACGGCGACGGGAGGCGCGGAGCGCCGCCCTTCGGCCGGCGCCACCCGCCCGGCGACCGCGCTCCCGCCCCGGAGCCGGGACGAGGTGGAGGACTGCGCCGCGTACCTGGCGTCCGACGGGCGTGGGGCCGTCTCCCGCCGCGGTGCGGCTTCCGGACGTCCGGCAGCAGCCGCCGCGGCCGCCGGGCAGTCGGTGGAGGCGTACTGCGAAGACGTGCTGGAGGCCGGGAAGCGGCCGGGGCAGGAAGCGGCGGGCAAGGACTCCCCGAAGGCGCCGAAGCCCTCGAAGGCGCAGAAACCGCCGAAGTCGTCGAAGCCCTCGAAGGCGGCCGGGGCGCCGAGGACGCCCGAACCCCCGGCGCCGCCGGCCGACGGCGCCGCGAAACCCGCGAAGCCCGGACAGCCCGGACAGCCCGTAAAGCCCGCGAAGCCCGTAAAGCCCGTAAAGCCCGTAAAGCCCGCGAAGTCCACGGGCAAGGACGAGGGCAGCAGCGAAGGCAAGGGCGGCGGCCGGCAGAGCGGAAACGGCGCCCAGCGCAACGGCGAGAGCGGGCCGCGCAAGCAGTGAGCGGTCCGGTGGACGGTCCGACGGAAGCCGGTGAGCGGCGCCGGTGTGCGGCCGCCGCCCCCCGGGGCCCGGGAAGGCGAAGTGGAGCCGCCGCCGGTCCTGGAAGGACGACCGGGGCCGCCACCCCCCACAGGAGAGGCCCCGGCCGCCGTCCGCGGACCGTGCGGCGGCCCGTACTTCTCTCAGCGTCATGCATGCGTTTTCTGTCACACCGCTCTCTGTCAGCGTCCCGTCGCACGGTGTGCAGGTCGTGGACGCGACCCCTCGCGACGTCGTAGCGTGCTGACTCGCGCGGGGCTGCGCGGCAGCGGTGACCAGCCGCGACTCGGGACAGGTTGAGGGAGTGCTGGGGGACGACGCGGAGCTGACCGCCGCGGTGCTCGCGGCACAGGACGGGGACGAGGACGCCTTCCGGACTGTGTACCGCGCCGTGCACCCACGGCTGTTGGGCTACATACGGACGCTGGTGGGCGACCCGGAGGCCGAGGACGTCGCCTCCGAGTCGTGGCTCCAGATAGCCCGCGACCTCGACAGGTTCAGCGGAGACGCCGACCGGTTCCGGGGCTGGGCGGCGCGCATAGCGCGCAACCGCGCCCTCGACCACATCCGGATGCGCGGCAGGCGCCCCGCCATCGGCGGCGACGAGACCGAGCTCACCACGAGGCCCGGCGCCTGCGACACCGCCGACGAGGCGATGGAAGCCCTTGCCACCGGCGACGCTCTCGCCCTCATCGCCCAGCTCCCCCAGGACCAGGCCGAGGCCGTCGTCCTGCGCGTGGTCGTCGGGCTCGACGCGAAGAGCGCGGCCCAGACCCTGGGCAAGCGTCCCGGCGCGGTACGGACCGCCGCGCACCGCGGGCTGAAGCGGCTGGCCGAGCTGCTGAACGCCATGGACGTCGGCGGCAGCGGCGAGGGCCGTGAAGGCGGCGGCGGTACGGTTGCGGGCCCGGTCGGCGGACGGCCGGAACTCGACGCCGTACCGTCCCAGCGACGTCCGCGACCGGACCGGGTGACGTCCGCCGGTGTGACGCATACGTGCGTGCGGACGCAGAAGGACATGTGATGGCCGACGAGCGGTACGAGTGGCTCGACAAGGGCGCGGCGGAGCGACTGCTGCGCGGAGAACCCGTCGGGCCTGTCGGCGACCACGCACGCGCCCAGGCCGAGCGTCTCTCCGCCGCCCTGGACGCGGTGGCCCGGGCCGGCGGCCCCGAGAGTGGTGAACTCCCGGGCGAGACAGCCGCGTTGGCGGCGTTCCGCAAGGCCAGGGCGGCATCCCCCGAGGTCTTCTCCACGGTACGCGGCGGACGCAGGGCGCCCGCCCCCGTGCGCTGGGGGCGTCCCGTGCGCATCGGGCTGGCCGGGGCGCTCGCCGGTGTCGCGCTCGGCGGCGTGGCGGTGGCGGCGGGCACCGGCGTACTGCCGGGCCCCTTCGGGCATGACACGGACCCGGCGCCCGCGTCCTCCGTGTCCGCGGCCGCGACACCGCACCCGGCCGACCCCGGGGCCGCCGACGGCGGACCGGGCGTCCCCGGCGGGCCCGCGCCGGGCGTCCCCGGCATTCCCGGCATCTCCGGCGGCGCGGACGGGACGCCCGGCAGCGGGACCGGCGGCGCGGAGCGGGACGGCGACGGCGACGGCGGGAGCGACGGCGAAAGCGACGGTACGCACGGGCCCTCTCCCGGACCGGACGCCGGCGCACCCACCACCGACCCGGGCTCGGCCGGGGCCGCACCGGGAACGGGCGACAGCTCCGGCCCAGGACCCGGTTCCGGTCCCGGCCCCGGTTCCGGCGACTGGTACCGCAAGACGGCCAAGGCCTGCCGGGACTACCGCACCGGCGACCTCGCCCCCGACCGCGAGCGGCGCCTGGAGGCGGCGGCCAAGGGCGCCGACCGGGTGGAGCGGTTCTGCGACCGCCTGCTGAAGGGCGCCGACGGAGTGACCGGGGCGGCCGGGGCCGGAGGCGCCGGCGGCGGAAACGGCGACGGTGCGGGCGAGGGCCACGGAGACGGCGGTTCCGGCGGCGACGCCGGCGGCGGTTCCGGCGGCGACAGGAACGGCGGTTCCGGCGGTCACAGTGCCGACGGCGGCCGAGGGGTCCGTGACGGGATCCGCGGCTCCGTGCCGCAGGTCTCCTTCACCCGGCCGGCGCCCCCGGAGCCCCCGGCACTCGCCCCGTCCATCACCGTGGCCCTCTCGCCGCAACTGCGCTGACCTGCGGTTTTCCCGCCATGCTCGCAGGGGTGTGACGTTTTTCCACCACATGACGCAGTAAAGAGTGAGCCGACTGGTCATCGGCAGCGCGACGAGCCGGGGTTCCCCCCGTACCTACGGCTCCGCGCAACAGGCGCGGGCGGGACACGTTCCCCCGGTCCCGCCCGCGCCACTTCTTCCTCCCCTGCCGCTACCAGTAGACGACGACCTTGTCGCCGTCCCGCACCTGCGCGAACAGGCTCGCGATCTTCGCCTCGTCCCGGACGTTGACGCAGCCGTGCGAGGCGCCGCTGTAGCCGCGGGCCGCGAAGTCCGACGAGTAGTGGACGGCCTGACCGCCGCTGAAGAACAGGGCGTACGGCATGGGGCTGTCGTACAGCGTCGAGACGTGGTGCCGGGACTTCCAGTACACCTCGAACGTCCCCTCGCGGGTGGGCGTGTACTGCGAGCCGAACCGCACGTCCATCACGGAGACGACCCGCCCCTCGACCATCCAGGACAGGGTCCGGCTGGTCTTGCTGATGCACAGCACCCGTCCCTTCATGCAGCGCGGGTCGGGCTTCGCGACCGGCTCGGCGGCCGGCGGGCGCAGCTCGGAGCGCGTCGGCTCCCTGGTCATCCCGAGGAGCCTGTCCCAGGTGACGGTGTCGGTCGTGCCCGTGCGGGGCAGGCCGCGCTTGCCCTGGAAGGACGAGACGGCGGCGGCGGTGACCGGGCCGTAGTGGCCGGTGGGGGTGCGGTTGAAGTGGGCGATCTGGCGGAGCCTGGCCTGGAGTTCGCGCACCTGGCCGCCTCCGGACCCGCTCGCCATGAGGACCCTGGGGGCCGGCGGCTCCGTTTCCGGCCGGGGCTCGGGCACCTCGGTCCTGGACGGCGCGGGCGCGGCGGCCGGTTTCTTCGGCGGAGCCTTCGTCGGCGCCGTGTCGGGCGAAGGCTCCGCCGAAGGCGCGTCGGCGGCCTCGAACGCGGGAGCCGCCGGCTTCGTCACCCCGCCGGCCGTCACCGCCGGACCCGCCCCCACCCCGCTCGCCTGCGCCGTGCATCCCGTCGTCACGGCCACGACCGCGGTCGCCGCCAGTGCCACCGCTCTGCGCACGGCCCTGCTGTTCCGCTGCTTCTCGTCCATCCCCGCCCCCCGGGCATCTCGTATGTCCCCAGGGAGTGTTTCCCGCTCTGCCCGGTTGCGAAAGCCCCCGCATCATGGAAGAGCGAAGCGGAGCGGCGTTGTGAGCAAGGTCCCAGCCTGCGGCCCTCCACCCGCCGCACGCCCACCGCTACAGTCCGTCGCGAGGGTCGGTTCATTACCAGCCAGTACGTTCAGTGGAAGGCACAGCAGATGGCGCGCGAGTCGGAGTCGGGACTGCCTATTGAGCCGGTGTACGGACCGGACGCCCTGGAAGGCTGGGACGCCCGGGAGAAGCTGGGCGAGCCCGGTTCGTACCCCTTCACGCGCGGTGTGTACCCGTCGATGTACACCGGCCGGCCCTGGACGATGCGCCAGTACGCGGGCTTCGGCACCGCCACCGAGTCCAACGCCCGCTACAAGCAGCTGATCGCCAACGGCACGATGGGCCTGTCGGTCGCCTTCGACCTGCCGACCCAGATGGGCCACGACTCCGACGCGGCGATCGCGAGCGGCGAGGTCGGCAAGGTCGGCGTCGCGATCGACTCGATCGACGACATGCGCGTCCTGTTCGGCGGCATCCCGCTGGACAAGGTCTCGACGTCGATGACGATCAACGCGCCCGCGGCCCTCCTCCTGCTGATGTACCAGCTGGTGGGCGAGGAGCAGGGCGTGCCGGCCGGCAAGCTGACCGGCACGATCCAGAACGACGTCCTCAAGGAGTACATCGCGCGCGGGACGTACATCTTCCCGCCCAAGCCGTCCCTGCGCCTGATCGCGGACATCTTCAAGTACTGCAAGGCCGAGATCCCGAAGTGGAACACGATCTCGATCTCCGGCTACCACATGGCCGAGGCCGGCGCCTCGCCCGCGCAGGAGATCGCGTTCACGCTCGCCGACGGCATCGAGTACGTCCGCACCGCCGTCGCGGCCGGCATGGACGTCGACGACTTCGCGCCCCGCCTCTCCTTCTTCTTCGTCTCGCGCACCACCATCCTCGAAGAGGTCGCCAAGTTCCGCGCCGCGCGCCGGATCTGGGCGAAGGTGATGCGCGACGAGTTCGGCGCGAAGAACCCGAAGTCGCTGATGCTGCGCTTCCACACGCAGACGGCGGGCGTGCAGCTCACCGCGCAGCAGCCCGAGGTCAACCTGGTGCGCGTCGCCGTCCAGGGTCTGGCCGCCGTCCTCGGCGGAACCCAGTCCCTGCACACCAACTCCTTCGACGAGGCGATCGCCCTCCCCACCGACAAGTCCGCCCGCCTGGCCCTGCGCACACAGCAGGTCCTCGCGTACGAGACGGACGTCACGGCCACCGTCGACCCCTTCGCCGGCTCGTACGTCATCGAGAAGATGACGGACGACGTCGAGGCCGCCGCCCTCGAACTGATGGCGAAGGTCGAGGACATGGGCGGCGCGGTCAGCGCGATCGAGCGCGGCTTCCAGAAGAACGAGATCGAGCGCAGCGCGTACCGCATCGCGCTGGAGACGGACGGCGGCGAGCGCGTCGTGGTCGGCGTGAACCGTTTCCAGCTGGAGGAGGAGGAGCCGTACGAGCCGCTGCGCGTCGACCCCGCGATCGAGGCCCAGCAGGCGGAGCGGCTGGCGAAGCTGCGCGCGGAGCGCGACCAGGCGGCGGTGGACGCGGCGCTGGTGGAGCTGAAGAAGGCGGCGGAGGGCACGGACAACGTCCTGTACCCGATGAAGGACGCGCTGCGGGCACGGGCGACGGTGGGGGAGGTCTGCAACGCGCTGCGGGAGGTGTGGGGGGCGTACGTTCCCACCGACGCGTTCTGAGGCGGGTGCGTCCCTCACGCGTGACCGGCTTGCCTGGCATGTGAAACGCGGAGGCGGAGTGTCGCGGGCGCGTGCGACACTCCGCCCATGCTGGGTGTAACCGATCTGCCGACCTACCTCGTCGGGCTCGTACTGATCATTCTTCTGCCGGGACCGAACTCCCTCTACGTCCTGTCCGTCGCCGCGCGCCGCGGCGTACGCACGGGCTACAGGGCCGCCGCGGGCGTCTGGTGCGGCGACGCCGTGCTCATGGTGCTGTCCGCGGCCGGTGTGGCGTCGCTGCTCCAGGCGAACGCGCTGCTGTTCGGCATCGTGAAGTACGCGGGCGCCGGCTATCTGACCTGGCTGGCGATCGGGATGATGCGCGCGGCCTGGTCGATGTGGCGCACGCGGAACACGCGTACGGACGACGACACGGCCGTCGTCGAGGCGGCGCCGGCCGCCGAGCGCCCGTACCGGCGCGCGCTCGTGATCAGCCTGCTCAACCCGAAGGCGATCCTCTTCTTCATCTCCTTCTTCGTGCAGTTCGTCGACCCGGCGTACGCCCACCCCGCCCTCTCCTTCGTCCTGCTCGGCGCCCTGGCCCAGCTCGCGAGCGTGCTCTACCTGTCCGCCCTGATCTTCGGCGGCACCCACCTGGCCGCCGTCTTCCGCCGCCGCAGGCGCCTGTCGGCGGGCGCGACCTCGGCGGCGGGCGTCCTGTTCCTGGGCTTCGCGGCGAAGCTGTCGGTCAGCAGCGTCTGAGCACGCGTCACGCGCCGGCCGGGCCGGCGGCACGCCGTCACCCGCGTCCCGTACCGTCGCGCGGACCGGATACCCGATGGCGGCGACCGGCCGGCGTCCCTACGCTGGCCGCCATGACCGACACCGTGCCGCTCAGTGACACCTTGCGCTCCCTGGCCGGCACGCCGGAACGCGCCGCCCTGCTGGACAGCAGTCCGCGTTCACGGGTGTGGCGGGTGGACGTGCGCGGCGGCGGGCGCGTGATCGTCAAGCAGACCGTCGAGGGGAACGGCGGCGGAGTCGCCGCCGACGCGCGACAGAGACCGGTTCGCAAACGGGGCTGGAACTCCGACTCTCCGGCAGCCAGTTG
>NZ_JBSFUB010000096.1:0-26554 GCF_053591575.1 Streptomyces altiplanensis
CGCACGGCTACGACACCCTGCCGCTGCTGGCCCGGCCCGGCTCCGTCATCCCGTTCGGCATAGTGCGCAGCAACGACCCGAAGATCGAGACGTCGACGCTGCGCCAGATCGAGCGCGCCTACCAGGTCGCCGAGCGCTGGCACCGCGGCCAGAAGCGCAAGAGCGGCGACCCGTACATCACGCACCCGCTCGCGGTGACGACGATCCTCGCCGAGCTCGGCATGGACCCGGCCACCCTGATGGCCGGGCTGCTGCACGACACCGTCGAGGACACCGAGTACGGCCTGGACACCCTGCGCCGCGACTTCGGCGACCAGGTCGCCCTGCTCGTCGACGGCGTCACCAAGCTCGACAAGGTCAAGTTCGGCGAGGCCGCGCAGGCCGAGACCGTACGCAAGATGGTCGTCGCCATGGCCAAGGACCCGCGCGTCCTGGTCATCAAGCTCGCCGACCGCCTGCACAACATGCGCACCATGCGCTACCTCAAGCGGGAGAAGCAGGAGAAGAAGGCCCGCGAGACGCTCGAGATCTACGCGCCCCTGGCACACCGCCTGGGCATGAACACCATCAAGTGGGAGCTGGAGGACCTCGCCTTCGCGATCCTCTACCCCAAGATGTACGACGAGATCGTGCGGCTCGTCGCCGAGCGCGCGCCCAAGCGCGACGAGTACCTCGCCATAGTGACCGACGAGGTCCAGTCCGATCTGCGCGCCGCCCGCATCAAGGCCACCGTCACCGGCCGGCCGAAGCACTACTACAGCGTCTACCAGAAGATGATCGTCCGCGGCCGTGACTTCGCGGAGATCTACGACCTGGTGGGCATCCGCGTCCTCGTCGACACGGTCCGCGACTGCTACGCCGCCCTCGGCACCGTCCACGCGCGATGGAACCCGGTCCCCGGCCGGTTCAAGGACTACATCGCGATGCCGAAGTTCAACATGTACCAGTCGCTGCACACGACGGTCATCGGCCCCAGCGGCAAGCCGGTCGAGCTCCAGATCCGTACGTTCGACATGCACCGCCGCGCCGAGTACGGCATCGCCGCGCACTGGAAGTACAAGCAGGAAGCCGTCGCCGGCGCGTCGAAGGTCCGCACCGACGTCCCCAAGAACACCGGGCGCGGCCAGGACACCGTCAACGACATGGCGTGGCTGCGCCAGCTCCTGGACTGGCAGAAGGAGACCGAGGACCCCAGCGAGTTCCTGGAGTCCCTGCGCTTCGACCTGTCCCGCAACGAGGTCTTCGTCTTCACGCCCAAGGGCGACGTCATAGCGCTGCCGGCCGGCGCCACACCCGTCGACTTCGCGTACGCCGTCCACACGGAGGTCGGCCACCGGACCATAGGAGCGCGGGTCAACGGGCGGCTCGTACCGCTCGAATCGACCCTCGACAACGGCGACCTGGTGGAGGTGTTCACCTCCAAGGCGGCCGGCGCGGGCCCGTCCCGGGACTGGCTCGGCTTCGTCAAGTCGCCGCGCGCCCGCAACAAGATCCGCGCCTGGTTCTCCAAGGAGCGCCGCGACGAGGCCATAGAGCAGGGCAAAGACGCCATCGCGCGGGCCATGCGCAAGCAGAACCTGCCGATCCAGCGCATCCTCACCGGCGACTCGCTCGTCACGCTCGCGCACGAGATGCGCTACAGCGACATCTCCTCGCTGTACGCCGCGATCGGCGAGGGCCACGTCACCGCGCAGAGCATCGTCCAGAAGCTCGTACAGGCCCTGGGCGGCGAAGAGGCCGCCACCGAGGACATCGCCGAGAGCTCGCCGCCCTCACGCGGGCGCGGCCAGCGGCGCTCGAACGCCGACCCCGGCGTCGTGGTCAAGGGCGTCGACGACGTGTGGGTCAAACTGGCCCGCTGCTGTACGCCCGTACCCGGCGACCCCATCATCGGGTTCGTCACCCGCGGCAGCGGCGTATCGGTCCACCGTGCCGACTGCGTCAACATCGAGTCGCTGTCGAAGGAGCCGGAGCGCATCCTCGACGTCGAGTGGGCCCCGACCCAGTCCTCGGTCTTCCTGGTCGCCATCCAGGTCGAGGCACTGGACCGGTCCCGGCTGCTCTCGGACGTCACCCGCGTCCTGTCCGACCAGCACGTCAACATCCTCTCGGCGGCGGTCCAGACCTCCCGCGACCGGGTGGCCACCTCGCGCTTCACCTTCGAGATGGGCGACCCGAAGCACCTCGGGCACGTTCTGAAGGCGGTGCGCGGCGTGGAGGGCGTGTACGACGTCTACCGCGTCACCTCGGCCCGCCGGCCGTAACACCGTACGGGTGAGGGCCCCGGTACGGATCTCCGTACCGGGGCCCTCACCCGTAAGCAGCTCCGGCTCTCAGCCGCCGAACTCCTCCAGGCCCTTCATCGCCTGGTCGAGCAGCGCCTGCCGGCCTTCGAGCTCGCGGGCGAGCTTGTCGGCCCTGGCGTTGTTGCCCGCCGCACGCGCAGCGTCGATCTGCGAACGCAGCTTGTCGACGGCGTCCTGGAGCTGGCCCGTCAGACCCGCGGCGCGGGCGCGCGCCTCAGGGTTCGTACGACGCCACTCGTTCTCCTCGGTCTCCTGAAGAGCCCGCTCCACCGCGTGCATCCGCCCCTCGACCTTCGGGCGGGCGTCGCGCGGCACATGGCCGATGGCCTCCCAGCGCTCGTTGAGGGAGCGGAACGCGGCCCGGGCCGCCTTCAGGTCCTTCACCGGCACCAGCTTCTCGGCCTCGGCCGCGAGCTCCTCCTTGAGCTTGAGGTTCTCGGCCTGCTCCGCGTCGCGCTCCGCGAAGACCGCGCTGCGCGCCGCGAAGAAGACGTCCTGGGCGCCGCGGAAGCGGTTCCACAGACCGTCCTCGACCTCGCGCTGGGCGCGGCCCGCGGCCTTCCACTCGGCCATCAGGTCGCGGTAGCGGGCGGCCGTCGCGGCCCAGTCGGTGGAGCCCGACAGGCTCTCGGCCTCCGCCGCCAGCTTCTCCTTGGTCTTGCGGGCCTCCTCGCGCTGGGCGTCCAGCGAGGCGAAGTGGGCCTTGCGCCGCTTGGAGAACGCCGAGCGGGCGTGCGAGAAGCGGTGCCACAGCTCGTCGTCGGACTTCCGGTCGAGCCTCGGCAGGCCCTTCCAGATGTCCACGAGCGCCCGCAGCCGCTCACCGGCCGCCCGCCACTGCTCGCTCTGGGCCAGCTCCTCGGCCTCGACGACCAGCGCCTCCTTGGCGTGCTTCGCCTCGTCGGTCTGCTTGGCCTTCTCGGCCCTGCGCTCCTCACGGCGCGACTCGACCGTCGCCACCAGCGCGTCGAGACGCTTGCTCAGCGCGTCGAGGTCACCGACCGCATGGTGCTCGTCGACCTGCTTGCGCAGGTGGTCGATGGCGGTCTGGGCGTCCTTGGCCGACAGGTCGGTGGTCTTCACCCGCCGCTCGAGGAGGCCGATCTCGACAACCAGGCCCTCGTACTTGCGCTCGAAGTAGGCCAGGGCCTCCTCGGGAGAGCCCGCCTGCCAGGATCCGACGACCTTCTCGCCGTCGGCCGTACGCACGTACACGGTGCCGGTCTCGTCGACACGGCCCCACGGGTCGCTGCTCACAGCGCCTCCTCCACATGACGCCTGCGAGGGGCTGCTCGCCCCCGGGCATCGTCCACAGTTTCTTTCGCGGGGCGACAGACGCCCTGCACACCGCCAACATAGGCGAACGGCAGGGCGGCTGTCCGCATCCCGCACTCCCGGATTTACTTGGTGACGGTCGCCTTGTCGATGACGACGGTGGCATTCGGCGCCCCGTCGCCCTGCCCGCTCGCCTCACCCGCGCCGGCGATCTTCTTCAGCACGTCCATGCCGCCCTCGATGGTCCCGAACGGCGTGTAGTTGGGGGGCAACTTGCTGTCCTGGTAGACGAGGAAGAACTGGCTGCCGCCCGTGCCCGGACCCGCGTTGGCCATCGCGACCGTGCCCGCCGGGTAGACGCCGCCCTTGAGCTTCGGGTCCTTCAGGTTCTCGTCCGGCAGCTTGTAGCCGGGCGTACCGGAACCCTGCGCGGTCGGGTCGCCGCACTGCAGGACATAGATGCCGCCGGTCGTCAGCCGGTGGCACTTCGTGTGGTCGAAGTAGCCCTTCCCGGCGAGGAAGTTGAACGAGTTCACCGTGCGCGGGGCCTTCGCCGCGTCCAGGCCGAGCGTGATGTCGCCGCAGGTGGTCCGCAGCTTCATCGTGTACGACGCGGACTTGTCGACGGTGAGCGCCGGCTCCTTCTTGTACGAGAGCTTCTTGATCGCCCCCGGGGCGGGCTTCGCGCAGGGGTCGGGAGCCTTCTTCGACGGCGTGGCACTGGGCGCCGCGTCGGCAACGGTGGCGTCCTTGGCGTCGTCGCCGCCCAGAGCGCCCGTGGCGTACGCCACCGCTCCTCCCGCGAGCACCACGGCGAGCGCCGAGGCGATCACGGCGTTGCGACGGCGGGACTTGCGCCGGGCCTCGGCGCGGCGCTGCTGCTGCCGTTCGTACTTCTCCCGGGCGAGCTGGCGCCGCCGCTGATCGTTGCTGACCACCGGTGTTCTCCTCGTGCGTCTCGTCTGTCACTGCTGTCCGGCCGAGCCGAGCTTGCCCGTACCGTATATGGGTTCGCTGTGGGATGAGCGGCCCCGGTAGGCTCTGATCTGCTGCAATTGCGCACAGCAATCTCCCGCCGGACGACATATTGAGGACGATCGTGCTTATTGCCGGGTTCCCCGCCGGGGCCTGGGGGACCAACTGTTACCTGGTCGCCCCCGCCGCGGGCGAGGAGTGCGTGATCATCGACCCGGGCCACCAGGCCGCCGCAGGCGTCGAGGAAGCCCTCGCGAAGCATCGGCTCAAGCCCGTCGCCGTCGTTCTCACCCACGGCCACATCGACCACGTCGCCTCGGTCGTCCCGGTGTGCGGAGCGCACGACGTACCGGCGTGGATCCACCCCGCCGACCGGTACATGATGAGCGACCCCGAGAAGGCGCTCGGACGCTCGATCGGCATGCCGCTGATGGGCGAGCTGACCGTGGGCGAGCCCGACGACGTCAAGGAGCTGGCCGACGGCGCGGAGCTGAAGCTCGCCGGTCTCGACTTCACCGTCTCGCACGCGCCCGGCCATACCAAGGGGTCGGTGACCTTCAGGATGCCCGAGCAGGCCGACATACCGTCGGTCTTCTTCTCGGGCGACCTGCTGTTCGCTGGCTCCGTCGGACGCACCGACCTGCCCGGCGGCGACCACGCCGAGCTGCTCGAGTCGCTGGCCCGCGTGTGCCTGCCGCTCGACGACTCGACCGTGGTGCTGTCCGGCCACGGCTCCCAGACGACCATCGGCCGCGAGCGCGCCACCAACCCGTACCTGAACGGTCTGGCCGCCGCTCCCCGACGAGGAATGTGACGAGACAAGCCCCATGAGCACCTTCAAGGCCCCCAAGGGCACGTACGACCTGATCCCGCCGGACTCCGCGAAGTTCCTGGCGGTGCGCGAGGCGATCTCCGCGCCGCTGCGGGGCTCCGGGTACGGCTACATCGAGACGCCCGGCTTTGAGGACGTGGCCCTCTTCTCGCGCGGCGTCGGTGAGTCCACCGACATCGTCTCCAAGGAGATGTACGCGTTCGAGACCAAGGGCGGCGACAAGCTGGCGCTGCGCCCGGAGGGCACCGCGTCCGTCCTGCGCGCGGCCCTGGAAGCCAACCTGCACAAGAGCGGCAACCTCCCCGTCAAGCTCTGGTACTCCGGCTCGTACTACCGCTACGAGCGCCCGCAGAAGGGCCGCTACCGCCACTTCTCGCAGGTCGGCGCCGAGGCGATCGGCGCCGAGGACCCGGCACTGGACGCCGAACTGATCATCCTGGCGGACCAGGCGTACCGCTCACTGGGCCTGTCGCAGTTCCGCATCCTGCTGAACTCGCTGGGCGACAAGGAGTGCCGGCCCGTCTACCGGGAGGCCCTCCAGGGCTTCCTGCGCGGCCTCGACCTCGACGAGGACACGCGGCGCCGCATCGACATCAACCCGCTGCGGGTCCTGGACGACAAGCGGGACGACGTACAGAAGCAGCTGGTGGGCGCGCCGATGCTGCGCGACTACCTGTGCGACGCGTGCAAGGCGTACCACGAGCAGGTCCGCGAGCTGCTGAACGCGGCGGGCGTCGCCTACGAGGACGACGAGAAGCTGGTGCGCGGCCTCGACTACTACACCCGCACCACCTTCGAGTTCGTCCACGACGGCCTCGGCTCGCAGTCCGCGGTGGGCGGCGGCGGCCGCTACGACGGCCTGTCCGAGATGATCGGCGGCCCCGCGCTGCCGTCCGTCGGCTGGGCGCTCGGCGTGGACCGCACGGTGCTGGCGCTGGAGGCGGAGGGCGTCGAGCTCGACCTGCCCGCCACCACCAGCGTGTACGCGGTGCCGCTCGGCGAGGAGGCGCGCCGCGTCCTCTTCGGTACGGTCACCGAGCTGCGCAGGGCGGGGGTCGCGGCCGACTTCGCGTACGGCGGCAAGGGCCTCAAGGGCGCCATGAAGAACGCCAACCGCTCGGGCGCCCGCTACACGATCGTCGCCGGCGAACGGGATCTGGCCGACGGCCAGGCCCAGTTGAAGGACATGGAGACCGGCGAGCAGGTGGCGGTCGCCCTGGACGCGCTCACGGCGGAGATCCAGCGCCGCCTGGCCTGACCTGTGGCACACACCTGACACACGCACGGGCCCGGCCGTCCACCAGGGCGGCCGGGCCCTGTCGTGTCCGGTCCCACCGGCCGAAGCGGCGGTACGCCGGCGCTTCCGTCCGCCCCGTCCGCTCGCACGCCTGCACGGGTGGTCAACTTCGTGGGGGCGGATTCGTCCTGCCGAACGGTGCCGGTTCTGGACGGGCCGGCGCCCGGAATCGTTGCTCCACCCCGGTCACGGCCCTGCCGCGGCGGGCGCGGGAGCGTGGTGGTGGGTCCCTCCTTATGTCCGTCGAACGGTGGCCACGGGTGGCAGTGCGGCAGAATGGCCCTCCCGGCAGGTCACTCAGCCCACTCGGCTGACTCAGCGACGGAACGGCGATATGACGACTGCAGCGGTGGACGACCGCACTTCCAACGGCGTGCAGGAGGGCCAGAAGGGCACGACCGGCAGCGGTCGCCCCTTCGCCCTGCTGCTGGTGATCACGGGTCTGGCCGGGCTGCTGGCCTCGTGGGTCATCACGATCGACAAGTTCAAGCTGCTCGAGGACCCGAACTTCACACCGGGCTGCAGCCTCAACCCCGTTGTCGCGTGCGGCAACATCATGAAGAGCGAGCAGGCGGCGGCTTTCGGGTTCCCCAACCCGATGCTCGGCCTCGCCACTTACGCGGTGGTCGTCTGCGTCGGCATGGGCCTGCTGGCCGGCGCGCGCTACCGCCGCTGGTTCTGGCTCGGCCTGAACGCGGGAACCCTCTTCGGCGTCGGCTTCTGCACCTGGCTCCAGTACCAGTCGCTGTACAACATCAACTCGCTCTGCCTGTGGTGCTGTCTGGCCTGGGTCGCCACCATCGTGATGTTCTGCTACGTCACGACCCACAACATCAAGCACCGCATCATCCCGGCCCCCGGCGGCCTGCGCAGCGGTCTCGTCGAGTTCCACTGGGTGCCGCCGGTCCTGTGGATCGGGATCATCGGGATGCTGATCCTGACCCGCTGGTGGGACTTCTGGACCAGCTGAGCCGTCGGCGTTGTCAGTGGGCTGGCATAGGCTTCACGCGTGGAGCCCGACCTGTTCACCGCAGCCGCGGAAGACCGCCAGCTCAAGGATCCGTCCAGCAGCCCCCTGGCCGTACGGATGCGTCCGCGCACCCTCGACGAGGTCGTCGGCCAGCAGCATCTGCTGAAGCCGGGGGCCCCGTTGCGCCGGCTGGTCGGGGAAGGCAGCGGCGGTCCCGCCGGTCCCTCCTCGGTGATCCTGTGGGGCCCGCCCGGCATCGGGAAGACCACTCTGGCGTACGTCGTCAGCCTCGCCACCCAGAAGCGCTTCGTCGAACTCTCCGCCATCACCGCCGGCGTCAAGGAAGTGCGGGCCGTCATCGACGGCGCCCGCCGCGCCTCCGGGGGGTACGGCAAGGAGACCGTCCTCTTCCTCGACGAGATCCACCGCTTCAGCAAGGCCCAGCAGGACTCGCTGCTGCCCGCCGTCGAGAACCGCTGGGTCACGCTCATCGCGGCGACGACCGAGAACCCGTACTTCTCGGTCATCTCCCCCCTGCTCTCCCGCTCCCTCCTGCTCACGCTGGAATCGCTCACCGACGACGATCTGCGCGCCCTGCTCCACCGGGCCCTCACCGAGGAGCGCGGTCTCGGCGGCGCCCTCACGCTCTCCGGGGACGCCGAGGCGCACCTGCTGCGGATCGCGGGCGGTGACGCCCGGCGCGCCCTGACCGCGCTCGAAGCGGCGGCGGGCGCGGCGATCTCCAAGGGCGAGGAGGAGATCACTCTCGAAACGGTCGAGGAGACGGTCGACCGGGCGGCGGTGAAGTACGACCGCGACGGTGACCAGCACTACGACGTGGCGAGCGCCCTCATCAAGTCCATCCGGGGCTCCGACGTGGACGCCGCTCTGCACTACCTGGCCCGCATGATCGAGGCGGGGGAGGACCCCCGGTTCATCGCGCGGCGGCTGATGATCTCGGCCAGCGAGGACATCGGCCTCGCCGATCCGACCGCCCTGCCGACGGCCGTCGCCGCCGCCCAGGCCGTGGCGATGATCGGCTTCCCGGAAGCCGCCCTCACCCTCAGCCACGCCACGATCGCGCTGGCCCTCGCGCCCAAGTCCAACGCCGCGACGAACGCGATCTTCGCCGCCCAGGCCGACGTACGGAAGGGGCTGGCCGGCCCGGTCCCCGCGCATCTGCGCGACGGCCACTACAAGGGCGCGGCCAAGCTCGGCCACGCGCAGGGCTATGTGTATCCGCACGACGTACCGGGCGCGATCGCCGCCCAGCAGTACGCCCCGGACGCCGTGCACGGCCGGCATTACTACGAACCCACGCGCTACGGAGCGGAAGCCCGTTACGCCGACGTCGTCGAGAAGGTGCGCGGCCGGCTGCGCGGCGACGGCCCGTCCGAAGCACGTCCCTGACCCGCCGGCCCGCGCGGGCCGGCGACCGCCTCAGTGCGCGGCCGCCTCGAAGAGCTGGTGCATGGCACGGCGCAGCCCGACGATGTCGCGCACCGGTTCGCGGAAGTCGAACCGCGCGTCGAAGACGCGTCCTGTGGCGCCGCCGCTGAAACGCACCCGCAGCCCGAACCGGTCCATCGCCACGGGCACCGCACTGGTCCCGGCGGCGCGGTCGCCCGCAAGACCGCACAGCTGCCGCACCTGGTCGCTGTGGGCCGCGTGCAGATGCTGGAGCAGCTCCGCCTCGTGCTCGACGAGCGGATCCGCAGCCGCCGCCGCGAACGCCTCGGCCTCGACCATCCCCGTCCCCCACAGGTCGTCCACGCGCGCCTCGCCGACCTCGAGCCGCAGCAGCATCCGCCCCGGCCCGGCCACCCCGCGTACGCAGGTGAGCCAGCCGGAGACCCAGGCACGGCCGCGGATCCGGTTGGGCACCGAGACCGGTGCGACATCGGTGATCTCCAGCACCACGGCCAGCTCGTCGTCCTGTGCGTGCGTGGCGGCCCGTACGACCGGGGAATCCGCGGGGAAGACCAGCAGCACTTCACCGTCGGGCCCCACGCTCCGCTCCTGCGGCACCAGCTGGTCGGGGCGGGCCACCACGGGACCCGGGAGAAGCACTACCGCGGAGCAGGTACTCTGTACGAGAGTTCGTGTGCGCTCGGCTGCTGACGGCATCCGCGCGATTTCAAGTCCGCTGGGACGCGGCTGACCACGATCTGATCGGACCTCCGTCGCGTCGACACTTCTGATGTCGGCCTTCTTTGTGTTGTCCGTGACGTGACTGGTGTTCCCTGGACGAGACATGCGATCTCCTTGAGTAAGGTGAGCCTAACCTAACCTACAACGGAGGTCTGGAGAACGTGCCTAACCAGTCGCGTCCCAAGGTCAAGAAGTCCCGTGCGCTCGGCATTGCGCTGACGCCGAAGGCTGTCAAGTACTTCGAGGCCCGCCCCTACCCGCCGGGCGAGCACGGCCGTGGACGCAAGCAGAACTCGGACTACAAGGTCCGTCTGCTCGAGAAGCAGCGTCTGCGCGCCCAGTACGACATCAGCGAGAAGCAGATGGCCCGCGCCTACGACCGCGCCAAGAAGGCCGAAGGCAAGACCGGCGAGGCCCTGGTCATCGAGCTCGAGCGCCGCCTCGACGCCCTCATCCTTCGTTCGGGCATCGCCCGCACGATCTACCAGGCCCGTCAGATGGTCGTGCACGGCCACATCGAGGTCAACGGTGGCAAGGTCGACAAGCCGTCGTTCCGCGTCCGTCCCGACGACGTCGTGATGGTCCGCGAGCGCAGCCGCGAGAAGCACCCCTTCCAGGTTGCCCGCGAGGGTGGCTACGACACCGACGGTGAGACGCCGCGCTACCTCCAGGTGAACCTGAAGGCCCTGGCCTTCCGCCTGGACCGCGACCCGAACCGCAAGGAAATCCCGGTCATCTGCGACGAGCAGCTCGTCGTCGAGTACTACGCCCGCTGATCCAGCGGCCGTAGTCGGGCACGTGCCTCAGCCCGCCGCCTCCTCGTTCCGTACGGAACGGGAGACGGCGGGCTCGCGCGTGTGCGGGGCGCTGATCCCGGGCGCGGACGCCCCGCGCGGCCGGGGCGGGACGGCCGGTGCCGGACGGGCCGGCCCTTCGAGCGCCCTGGCCACCACCGCGTCCAGGCCGAGCGAGGCGCCCTGGCACCGGAACTTCTCGTACGGGCCGTCGCCCAGGCGCTCGCGCGCCTTCTCCTCGCACAGCGCGTGCGGCATGTTGTAGTACGCCGAACCGAACAGCGGCAGCCCCACCGACGGCCAGATCCGCCCGGCCGCCCCCTGGAGCACCGCCGCCTCCGCCGGGTCGCCCTCGTCCAGGGTGACCAGCGCCAGCAGCTCCAGGGCGAGCACCACGCCCAGCAGGTCGTTGAACGTGTGGTTGATGGCCAGGCACTCCGCCAGCAGCTCCCGGGCCCGGTCCGGCCGGCCGTGCGTATGCGCCGCATAGGCCAGGACGTACAGCGCGTACGCGAGGGCCCAGCGCTCCCCGTGGTCCTCGCAGACCGTGGCGACCTCCTCGCAGATCGCGACGGCCTGGGCCAGGTCGCCGCGGAAGGCCACCGCCATCGCCAGCTCGACCTGGGCCATCAGCACATTGCTGTTGAGCTCGCCGATCTCCTCGTACCGCGAGAGGGCGTCGCGCAGCAGCTCTTCCGCCCGCCGCATGTCGTCGGAGACCAGCGCGAGACAGCCCGACCGGTGCACGGCGTACGCCGCCGCGACGGGGTTCGCGCTGAGTTCGGCGCTCTCGCGGCACTCCTGCAGGGCGGCGAGCGCCCCGATCGCGTCGCCCTGGAGCACGGCCACGTAACCGAGCACCCACAGCGCCTTCAGCCGGTGCGGCTCGTGCCTGCTCTCCGCCTCCAGAGCGTGGTCCAGCCAGTGCCGCCCCTCCGACAGGCGTCCGCAGCCGGCCCAGTAGAACCAGAGCGTGCCCGCCAGGTACTGGCCCAGATGCACGTCCTGCGGGTGCTCCAGCGAGTACTCCATCGCCCTGCGCAGATTGGGCAGTTCGCTGTCGACGCGCGCCGCCACCTCGGCCTGCCGGGGGCTGAACCACTCCAGCTCGCACCAGGTCGCGAGCCCCAGGTACCAGTCGCGGTGCCTGCGGCACACGCGCTCCGCGTCGCCCATGGCCGCCAGCCAGTCGACGCCGTACTCCCTGACGGTGTCCAGCATCCGGTAGCGGACCCCCGACGCGGTGTCCTCGCGGACCACGACGGACTGCGTGATCAGATCGGTGAGCACATCGAGAACACCGAGGGCGCTGAGGGTACTGTCCCCCGGGAGTTCCGGGCCGCCGCAGACGTACTCGGCCGCCTCCAGGTCGAACTGCCCCGCGAACACCGAAAGCCGTGCCCACAGCAGCCGCTGCTCCGGCGTGCAGAGTTCGTGGCTCCAGCCGATCGCGGTACGCAACGTCTGGTGGCGGGGGAGGGTGCCCCGGGTGGACCCGGTCAGCAGCCGGAAGCGGTCGTCGAGCCGGTCGAGCAGCTGCTCGACGGAGAGTGCCTTCAGCCGCCCGGCCGCCAGTTCCAGGGCGAGCGGAAGCCCGTCCAGGCGACGGCACAGCTCGTGCACGGTGTCGCGGTTGGCGTCCGTCAGACGGAAGCCGGGCTGCCCCGCGGCGGCCCGGTCGGTGAAGAGCCGGACCGCTTCCGGGCCGGGCATCGGCGGGAGGGGGAAGGTCTGTTCGCCGTCGACGCACAGCGGCAGCCGTCCGGCGGCCAGCACGGTCAGCCCGGGCGCGCGCCGGAGCAGCTCCCTGACCAGCCCGGCGGTGGCGTCGACGAGATGCTCGAAACCGTCGAGCACGAGCAGCAGCCGGCGTTCCGCGAGATGCTCCACCAGCACACTGCGCGGCGGCTTGCTGGTCTGGTCGGTCAGTCCCAGTGCCTCGACGACCGCGTGCTCCAGCAGGCCGGGATCGGCGAGCGCGGACAGCTCGGCGAGCCACGCCCCGTCGCAGTACCGTTCCTGCACATCGTTCGCAGCACGCAGCGCGAACCGTGTCTTGCCGACGCCCCCGACCCCGGTCACGGTGATCAGCCGGGCGTCCTCCAGCAGGCGGCCGAGCTCTGCCAGCTCCTCGCGCCGCCCGACGAACGGATTCAGCTCCGCCGGAAGGCTGCCGTGCGCAGGTGCGTGGGGGAAGGAACGGGGAGTGCGTCGCATAGAACACGGAGCGTACCGATCTGTAAGCACTCCGTACAATCACCCTGCGTACTCCCGCCCCCCGCGCCCGGAATGCGGTACGGACCCGGAGCCCCGGCGCGATAGGCTCACAGAACGACTTTTCTCACGTACAGGGAGCGGTGCAAAGTGTCCGGTGGAGAGGTGGCCGGCATCCTGGTGGCCGTCTTCTGGGCGATCCTGGTCTCCTTCCTCGCCGTGGTGCTGGTGAGGCTGGCCCAGACCCTCAGGGCGACGACCAAGCTGGTGGCGGACGTGACCGAGCAGGCGGTCCCGCTGCTGGCGGACGCCTCCGCGACCGTCCGGTCCGCACAGACCCAGCTGGAGCGGGTCGACGCCATCGCGACCGACGTCCAGGAAGTCACCTCCAACGCGTCCGCGCTCTCGACGACCGTCGCGTCCACCTTCGGCGGCCCGCTCGTCAAGGTCGCCGCCTTCGGGTACGGCGTACGCCGGGCGCTCGGCCGCGGCAAGGACGTTCCGGCGGCGGAGCAGCCGTCGCGTCGCACTGTGATCGTCGGCCGGACCGTGCCGTCCGCCCGGCGCAGGAAGCGGAAGGGCTGAAGCCGCAATGTTCCGCCGTACGTTCTGGTTCACCGCGGGCGCCGCAGCCGGTGTGTGGGCCACCACCAAGGTCAACCGCAAGCTCAAGCAGCTGACGCCCGAGAGCCTCGCCGCGCAGGCCGCCGACAAGGCGGTCGAAGCAGGCCACCGGCTCAAGGACTTCGCGCTCGACGTCAAGGCGGGGATGGCGCAGCGCGAGGCCGAACTCGGCGAAGCCCTCGGCCTCGACCCGCAGAACGACCCCGCAGCTCTCGAAAACCGGCGCTTCGCCGCTCTCGACCACACCAAGCATTCGTACAACCGGAATGAGGACCACTGATGGAGTCGGCTGAAATCCGCCGCCGCTGGCTGCGCTTCTTCGAGGAGCGCGGACACAACGTCGTGCCTTCGGCGTCGCTCATCGCGGACGACCCGACCCTGCTGCTGGTCCCCGCGGGCATGGTGCCCTTCAAGCCGTACTTCCTCGGCGAGGTCAAGCCGCCCGCCCCGCGCGTCACCAGCGTGCAGAAATGCGTGCGTACGCCGGACATCGAAGAGGTCGGCAAGACCACCCGCCACGGCACGTTCTTCCAGATGTGCGGCAACTTCTCGTTCGGCGACTACTTCAAGGAAGGCGCCATCTCCTACGCCTGGGAGCTGCTCACCAGCTCCGTGGCGGACGGCGGCTTCGGCCTCGACCCCGAGCGTCTGTGGATCACGGTCTACCTCGACGACGACGAGGCCGAGCAGATCTGGCGCGACAAGATCGGCGTACCGGCCGAGCGCATCCAGCGCCTGGGCAAGAAGGACAACTTCTGGTCCATGGGCGTGCCCGGACCGTGCGGCCCGTGCTCCGAGATCAACTACGACCGTGGCCCGGCCTTCGGCGTCGAGGGCGGCCCCGCCGTCAACGACGAGCGGTACGTGGAGATCTGGAACCTGGTCTTCATGCAGTACGAGCGGGGCGCCGGCGACGGCAAGGAGGACTTCCCGATCCTCGGCGACCTGCCGTCGAAGAACATCGACACCGGTCTCGGTCTCGAACGCCTGGCGATGATCCTCCAGGACGTCCAGAACCTCTACGAGATCGACACCTCGATGGTCGTCATCGACAAGGCCACCGAGCTGACCGGTGTCCGGTACGGCGCCGACCACGCCTCGGACGTCTCGCTGCGCGTGGTCACGGACCACATGCGTACGTCGGTGATGCTCATCGGCGACGGCGTCACTCCCGGCAACGAGGGCCGCGGCTATGTGCTGCGCCGCATCATGCGCCGCGCCATCCGCAACATGCGCCTCCTGGGCGCCACCGGCCCCGTCGTCGCCGAGCTCGTCGACACCGTGATCAATTCGATGGGCCAGCAGTACCCGGAGCTCCTGACCGAGCGGAAGCGCATCGAGACCGTCGCCCTCGCCGAGGAAGCCGCCTTCACGAAGGCCCTCAAGGGCGGCACGAACATCCTCGACACGGCGGTTTCGGAAACCAAGGCCGCCGGCGGCAAGGTCCTGCCCGGCGACAAGGCGTTCCTGCTCCACGACACCTGGGGCTTCCCGATCGACCTCACCCTGGAGATGGCCGCCGAACAGGGCCTGTCCGTGGACGAGGACGGCTTCCGCCGCCTCATGAAGGAGCAGCGGGACCGGGCCAAGGCCGACGCGAAGGCCAAGAAGACCGGCCACGCCGACGTCTCCGCCTACCGCGAGGTCGCCGACAACTCCGGCACCACCGAGTTCACCGGCTACACCCATACCGAGGGCGAGTCGACCATCGTCGGCCTGCTCGTCGACGGTCTGCCCTCCCCGGCCGCCACCGAGGGCGACGAGGTCGAGGTCATCCTCGACCGCACGCCGTTCTACGCCGAGGGCGGCGGCCAGCAGGCCGACACCGGCCGCATCAAGCTGGACACGGGCGCCGTCATCCAGGTGCGCGACGTACAGCAGCCGGTCCCGGGCGTCTCCGTCCACAAGGGCTCGGTCCAGGTCGGCGAGGTGACCGTGGGCGCCTCCGCCTACGCCGCCATCGACCTGAAGCGCCGGCGTGCCATCGCCCGGGCCCACAGCGCCACGCACCTCACGCACCAGGCGCTGCGCGACGCGCTCGGCCCGACCGCCGCCCAGGCCGGTTCGGAGAACGCGCCGGGCCGCTTCCGTTTCGACTTCGGCTCGCCGAACGCCGTACCCGGCACGGTCCTCACCGACGTCGAGCACAAGATCAACGACGTGCTGGCCCGTGAACTCGACGTCCAGGCCGAGGTCATGTCCATCGACGAGGCCAAGAAGCAGGGCGCCATCGCGGAGTTCGGCGAGAAGTACGGCGAGCGGGTGCGCGTCGTGACCATCGGCGACTTCTCCAAGGAGCTGTGCGGCGGTACGCACGTCCACAACACCGCCCAGCTGGGTCTGGTGAAGCTGCTCGGCGAGTCGTCGATCGGCTCGGGCGTGCGGCGCATCGAGGCCCTGGTCGGCGTGGACGCGTACAACTTCCTGGCCCGTGAGCACACGGTCGTCGCCCAGCTCCAGGAGCTGGTCAAGGGCCGTCCCGAGGAGCTGCCGGAGAAGATCTCCGGGATGCTCGCCAAGCTCAAGGACGCCGAGAAGGAGATCGAGAAGTTCCGCGCGGAGAAGGTCCTCCAGGCCGCCGCCGGTCTCGCCTCCGGTGCCAAGGACGTGCGCGGCGTCGCCGTCGTCACCGGCCAGGTGCCCGACGGTACGTCGGCCGACGACCTGCGCAGGCTCGTCCTGGACGTACGCGGCCGTATCCCGGCCGACCGCCCGACGGTCGTGGCCCTCTTCACCACCGCCAACGGCCGCCCGCTGACGGTCATCGCCACCAACGAGGCCGCCCGCGAGCGCGGTCTCAAGGCCGGCGAGCTGGTCCGTACGGCCGCCAAGACCCTCGGCGGCGGCGGTGGCGGGAAGCCGGACGTCGCCCAGGGCGGCGGCCAGAACCCGGAGGCCATCGGCGACGCCGTGGCCGCCGTCGAGCGCGCCGTCGGCGAGAGCGCCTGATGCGACGCGGCCGCCGCCTCGCGATCGACGTCGGGGACGCCCGGATCGGGGTCGCCTCGTGCGACCCCGACGGGGTCCTCGCCACGCCGGTGGAGACCGTGCCGGGACGTGACGTCCCGGCCGCCCACCGGCGGTTGAAGCAGCTCGTCGAGGAGTACGAACCGATCGAGATCGTGGTCGGCCTCCCTCGCTCCCTCAGCGGGGGCGAGGGCCCGGCGGCGGTCAAGGTCCGCGCCTTCGTCCAGGAGCTCGCTCGCTCCGTCGCACCCGTTCCGGTACGACTGGTGGACGAGAGGATGACCACAGTGACGGCCAGCCAGGGCCTGCGCGCTTCGGGCGTGAAGTCCAAGAAGGGCCGGTCTGTGATCGACCAGGCGGCGGCTATTGTCATTCTTCAGAACGCTCTTGAGGCCGAACGGGTCTCAGGCAATCCCCCGGGCGAGGGCGTCGAAGTGGTTGTCTGATCGCGATACGGTAACGTTCCGCGCGATGCGGCGGTGTTCGAACAGCTGCCGCACAAAGAAGAGGCGGAACGGTTGCCGCGCCCCAGCGCGAAGCAGCCGCCGCCTCGCGGCACACTATGGGGTTTGATGACTGAGTATGGCCGGGGCGCAGGCCACGAACCGTGGCATCCCGAGGACCCGTTGTACGGGGACCAGGGGTGGGCAGGACAGCAGGCCGCACATGGCCAGGGTCCGTACGGCGACCAGGCGCAGCCGCAGCACTACCAGCAGCAGCCGCAACCACCGCAGCAGCCGTACTACGACGGCCGGCCGTACCAGCCCCAGCCCCAGCCCCAGCAGCCCGGATACCCGGAGCAGGAGCACTACGGCAATGACGGCGGCTGGGACACGGGCGGACACCAGCAGCAGGAGCCGGTGCCGTACGGCATGAACCCGGCGGCCGACCCCTACACCGGCCAGCAGCCCGGCTACGGCAGCGGCGGGAGCCCCGACTACTACGCCGCACCGGACGCGTACCCCCCGCCGCAGCCCCCGGGCCGGCGCGGCCCCGAGCCGGAGCAGGCCCCCGAGTGGACCCCCGAGCCCGAGCCGGAAGCATCCGAGGAGCACCCCTTCTTCACGGGTGGCGACGCCGGTGACGACGACGAGCCCGACGAGCCACGTGAGTCCCGCCGTGGCCGGGGCGGCGACCGGCGCGGCGGAAAATCCAAAAAGAAGAAGAGCCGCAACGGCACGGCGTGTCTCATCGTCGCGGTGGTCCTGGTCGGCGGCGTGGGCGGCATCGGTTACTTCGGCTACCAGTTCTGGCAGGACCAGTTCGGCGCGCCCGAAGACTATGCGGGGAAGGGGTCCGGTTCCACTCAGGTGGAGATCCCCCAGGGCGCCGGCGGTTACGAAATCGGCAGCCTCCTGGAAAAGGCCGGAGTGGTCAAGAGCCAGGGCGCCTTCGTCGCCGCTCAGGACAGGAATCCGCAGGGCAAGAACATCCAGGCGGGGGTGTACACCCTCAACAAGAAGATGTCCGCGGACAATGCCGTCTCGGAAATGCTCAAGCCGAGCAGCCGCAATGCCCTGATCATCCCCGAGGGCAAGCGCAACGCCTGGGTCTACGAGCAGATCGACAAGCGCCTGGAAGTGAAGCCCGGTACCACCAAGGCCGCTGCGGAGGCGGAGGTTGAGGACCTCGGTCTGCCGGACTGGGCGACCGACCACCCGGACGTCAAGGACCCGCTGGAAGGCTTTCTGTTCCCCGCGAGTTATCCGGTCGCGAAGGGTGCGAAGCCCGAGGACGTACTCAAGAAGATGGTCGCCCGGGCCAACGCGGAGTACGGCAAGCAGGACATCGAAGGCGCCGCGGGCAAGCTTGGTCTGAAATCCCCGATGGAACTGATCACGGTGGCCAGCCTTGTCCAGGTCGAAGGCAAGTACAAGCATGACTTCGACAAGGTGGCGAGGGTCGTCTTCAACCGTCTCAAGCCGAACAACACCGAGACGGTCGGCCGGCTCGAGTTCGACTCCACGATCAATTACCTCAAGGCCGACAGCAAGCTCGAAATCGGCCCCGTCGACGATCTGCGGAAGATCGACGACCCGTACAACACCTACGGCATCAAGGGCCTGCCGCCCGGTCCGATCAGCAACCCGGGTGCCGATGCTCTGCATTCGGCGATCAACCCGAAGCCCGGACCTTGGTACTACTTCGTGTCTGTCACGGCGGACAAGACCCTCTTTGCGGTCACCAACGCCGAGCACGAGCAGAACCGGCGTGAGTACGAGGAAGAGCTGAGGAAATCCGGACAGTGAGCACACTCCGACGCGCGGCGGTCCTCGGCTCGCCCATCGCGCACTCCCTCTCGCCCGTCCTGCACCGGGCCGCGTACGAAGAGCTGGGCCTGACCCACTGGTCGTACGACCGCTTCGAAGTGGACGAGGCCGCCCTCCCCGGCTTCTTCGCGGAGCTCGGCCCGTCCTGGGCCGGGCTGTCCCTGACCATGCCGCTCAAGCGGGCCGTCATGCCGCTGCTCGACGAGGTGAGCGAGACGGCGGCCTCCGTGGAGGCGGTGAACACCGTCGTCTTCGCGGAGGACGGCCGGCGCCTCGGTGACAACACCGACATCCCGGGCATGATCGCCGCCCTGCGCGAGCGCGGCGTCGAGAAGGTCGACTCCGCCGCCGTCCTCGGCGCGGGAGCCACCGCCTCGTCCGCGCTCGCCGCCCTCTCCCGCCTGTGCGCGGGCCCGGTCACCGCGTACGTCCGCAGCTCCGCCCGCGCCGACGAGATGCGGCAGTGGGGCGAACGGCTCGGAGTCGACGTACGCGTCGCCGACTGGGCGGAGGCGGCGCGGGCGTTCGACGCACCGCTCGTCGTCGCCACGACCCCGGCCGGCACCACCGACGCCCTCGCGCAGGCCGTCCCCGACCGTCCCGGCACCCTCTTCGACGTCCTGTACGACCCCTGGCCGACCGCACTCGCCGCCGCCTGGTCGGCGCGCGGCGGCGCGGTCGTCGGCGGCCTCGACCTGCTCGTACACCAGGCCGTGCTCCAAGTGGAGCAGATGACGGGCTGCGCCACCGCGCCGCTCGCCGTGATGCGGGCCGCCGGGGAACGGGCGCTCGCCGCCCATTAGGACCTGCGGAGAATCGCGGGTCACAACAGACAGGCCACACAGGAAGCGCTCGATCATGAGCATGACGATGGAGCAGGCCCTGGCAGCGCCGGACCTGCTGAAACTGGCGCTGCACTTCCTGCCGGACTGGCTGCGCACAGCCCTCGGCGCGGCCGTTCTGCTCCTGCTGCTCGTGGTCGGCGCCCGCAGGATGTGGCGCGCCGCGGCGGTTCGCAGGCTCAGGTCGCGGCGTCCCGCACACTGAGAAGGCCGTCCGTCTGCTGGACCGGGGGCCGGTCGAGTGCCCGGTCGTGGGAGGATCGGGGGTGGCGGGCCAGGGTCGCGCACCCGGTCGCGCCGTTGCAGTTCCAGGCGCGAGCATGAGGAGCACCGTTGAGCAGGTTGCGCTGGCTGACCGCGGGAGAATCCCACGGCCCCGCACTCGTCGCGACGCTGGAGGGCCTTCCCTCCGGTGTCCCCCTCACCACGGAGATGGTGGCGGACGCGCTGGCCCGGCGGCGGCTCGGCTATGGGCGCGGCGCGCGCATGAAGTTCGAGCAGGACGAGGTCACCTTCCTCGGCGGCGTACGGCACGGGCTGACCATGGGCGGCCCCGTCGCGATCATGGTGGGCAACACCGAGTGGCCCAAGTGGGAGAAGGTCATGTCGGCCGATCCGGTCGACCCCGAGGAGCTGGCCAAGCTCGCGCGCAACGCGCCGCTGACCCGTCCCCGTCCCGGCCACGCCGACCTCGCCGGCATGCAGAAGTACGCGCTGGACGAGGCCCGGCCCGTCCTGGAGCGTGCGAGCGCCCGGGAGACCGCCGCCCGCGTCGCGCTGGGCACCGTCGCCCGGTCGTACCTGAAGCAGACCACCGGTGTCGAGATCGTGTCGCACGTGGTGGAGCTGGCCGCGGCCAAGGCGCCGTACGGCGTGCTGCCCGTGCCCGCCGACGAGGCGAAGCTCGACGAGGACCCCGTGCGCTGCCTGGACGCGGACGCGTCGAAGGCGATGGTGGCCGAGATCGACCAGGCCCACAAGGACGGCGACACGCTGGGTGGCGTGGTCGAGGTGCTGGCGTACAACGTGCCCGTCGGGCTCGGGTCGTTCGTGCACTGGGACCGTCGCCTCGATGCCCGGCTGGCCGCCGCGCTGATGGGCATTCAGGCCATCAAGGGCGTCGAGGTCGGCGACGGCTTCGACCTCGCGCGCGTACCCGGTTCCAAGGCGCACGACGAGATCGTGCCGACCGCCGAGGGCGTACGCCGCACCTCCGGGCGCGCCGGCGGTACCGAGGGCGGCATGTCCACCGGTGAACTGCTGCGCGTACGGGCCGCCATGAAGCCCATCGCCACCGTGCCGCGCGCGCTCGCCACCATCGACACCGCCACCGGTGAGGTCGCGGCCGCGCACCACCAGCGCTCCGACGTGTGCGCCGTGCCCGCCGCCGGGATCGTGGCCGAGGCCATGGTCGCGCTGGTCCTCGCGGACGCCGTCGCGGAGAAGTTCGGCGGCGACAGCGTCGGCGAGACCCGGCGCAACGTGCAGAGCTACCTCGACAACCTGGTCGTCCGGTGACCGAGGCAGGCGGCCCCCTGGTCGTGCTCGTCGGGCCCATGGGGGTCGGCAAGTCCACCGTCGGCGAGATCCTCGCCGAGCGGCTGAACGTGCCGTACCGGGACACGGACGCCGACATCGTCGAGGCCGAGGGCCGGCCGATCGCCGAGATCTTCGTCGACGAGGGCGAGGCGCACTTCCGTGAGCTGGAGCGGCAGGCCGTACGGACCGCCCTCGCCGAGCACCCGGGCGTCCTCGCGCTCGGCGGCGGGGCGGTCATGGACGACGGCACCCGGGCGGCCCTGGCAGGGCGGCCCGTCGTCTACCTCTCCATGAACGTCACCGAGGCGATCAAGCGCGTCGGGCTGAACACCGCGCGCCCGCTGCTGGCCGTCAACCCGCGCCAGCAGTGGAAGCAGCTGATGGAAGCACGCCGTCACCTGTACGCCGAGGTGGCCGACGCGGTCGTCGAGACCGACGACCGCACCCCCGAAGAGGTCGCCCAGGCGGTCCTCGACGCACTCGAATTGAAGGAAGCATGACGGAGCAGGCAGTCACCCGTATCCAGATCGGCGGCAGTGAGGGCGCGGAGCCCTACGAGGTGCTGGTCGGCCGGCAGCTGCTCGGTGAGCTCCCCGGGCTGATCGGCGACCGGGCCCAGCGCGTCGCCGTCCTGCACCCCGAAGCACTCGCCGGCACCGGCGACGCGATCCGTGAGGATCTCGCGAGCCAGGGCTACGAGGCCATCGCGATCCAGCTGCCGAACGCCGAGGAGTCCAAGACCGTCGAGGTGGCGGCGTACTGCTGGAAGGCGCTCGGGCAGACCAGCTTCACGCGCACCGACGTGATCGTCGGGGTCGGCGGCGGCGCCACCACCGACGTGGCCGGATTCGTCGCGGCCACCTGGCTGCGCGGGGTGCGCTGGATCGCCGTACCGACGACCGTGCTCGGCATGGTCGACGCGGCCGTGGGCGGCAAGACGGGCATCAACACCGCCGAGGGCAAGAACCTCGTCGGCGCCTTCCACCCGCCGGCCGGGGTGCTGTGCGACCTGGCCGCGCTGGACTCGCTGCCGGTCAACGACTACATCAGCGGCCTCGCCGAGATCATCAAGGCGGGCTTCATCGCCGACCCGGCGATCCTCGACCTGATCGAGGAGGACCCGGCGGCGGCCCGCACGCCCGAGGGGCCGCACACCGCCGAGCTGATCGAGCGCGCGATCCGGGTCAAGGCCGACGTCGTGTCGAGCGACCTGAAGGAATCCGGTCTGCGCGAGATCCTGAACTACGGTCACACGCTGGCGCACGCCATCGAGAAGAACGAGCGCTACAACTGGCGCCACGGGGCCGCCGTCTCCATCGGCATGGTCTTCGCCGCCGAACTCGGCCGTCTCGCCGGCCGTCTGGACGACGCGACCGCCGACCGACACCGTACGGTGCTGGAATCGGTCGGGCTGCCGCTCGCCTACCGCGGCGACCAGTGGCCCAAGCTCCTGGAGAACATGAAGGTCGACAAGAAGTCGCGCGGCAACCTGCTGCGCTTCATCGTCCTCGACGGTCTCGCCAAGCCGACCGTGCTCGAAGGCCCGGACCCGGCGGTGCTGCTCGCCGCGTACGGCGAGGTGTCCAAGTGACGCGACGGGTCTACGTCCTCAACGGCCCCAACCTCGGCCGGCTCGGCTCGCGCGAGCCCGACGTGTACGGCGCGACGTCGTACGCCGGGCTCGTCGAGGAGTGCGGACGGCTCGGCAAGGAGCTCGGTTTCGACGTCGACGTACGCGAGACCAATGACGAGGGCGAGCTGATCCGCTGGCTCCACGAGGCCGCGGACGGGTCAATTCCGGTCGTCATCAACCCGGGAGCCTTCACGCACTACTCGTACGGAATGAGGGACGCGGCGGCCCAGCGCACCGCGCCGCTCATCGAGGTGCACATCTCGAACCCGTACACACGTGAGGAATTCCGGCACACCTCGGTGGTCGCCGCCGTCGCCAGCGGTACGATCGCGGGCTTCGGCATCGGCTCGTACCGGCTCGCCCTGCGGGCCCTGGCCGAGGAACTCGGCGACTGACAGGGCACTCTGGACCTGCCCCGGCCGTTCACACCAATGCGGCGGGGGCAGGTACCTTTCGGTAGGCCCGGGCCTGCCGAACCCGCCCTGGCCCAGTACGAGTCGCCTGTACGAGACGGAGTGGCACCGGATGCAGCACGCAGTGGGGGCTCCGCTGCCACCGCCCCACGGGCCCGGCGTCGGATGGACGCACGGCGCCCCGCACCCCGCGGGTCTCCCCGTCGGGCCACCGGCGTCCCAGGGGCCTCCGCAAGCCCCTGGGGCCCCCGGAACCGCCCCCGGCGGCCCGCAGGGCCACGGGCCCGGCCACGCGCCCGCCCATGCCCCGGCCCCCGGCTGGAGCGGCCCGGCCCCGCAGCACACGCCGGGGCCGCCGGCCCGGGACGTCACCGGACACATCCAGCTGCCGCCCGGCGGACCAGTCCCCGTCCCCGCGCCGCCGCCCGCCGCCGCGCCCACGGACACCGGGAGCACGACGCTGGCGGTGCTGCTCATCGGCCCCGCGGGCGCGGGCAAGACGACCGTCGCCAAGCACTGGGCCAGGCACCGCCGGGTGCCGACCGCGCACATCAGCCTCGACGACGTACGCGAATGGGTCTGCTCGGGATTCGCCGACCCGCAGTCCGGCTGGAACGACCAGTCCGAGGCCCAGTACCGCCTCGCCCGCCGCACCTGCGGCTTCGCCGCCCGCAACTTCCTGGCCAACGGCATCTCGTGCATCGTCGACGACGCCGTCTTCCCGGACCGTCCCGTCGTCGGGCTCGGCGGCTGGAAGCGCCACGTGGGGCCCGGGCTGCTGCCCGTGGTCATACTCCCCGGTCTGGAGATCGTGCTGGAGCGCAACGCCCAGCGCAGCGGCAACCGGCGCCTGTCGGACGAGGAGGTCGCCCGTATCCACGGCCGGATGGCCGGCTGGTACGGCTCGGGGCTGCCGATCATCGACAACTCGCAGTACGACGTGGAGACCACGGCCCGCGTACTGGACGAGGTGCTGGCCCGCTCCATAGCCAGCCCGCCGGCCTGGTAGGGGCGGCGCCGCGCGACGGCCGGACGGCCCCTCACGGCCGGTCCGCCGAACCGAACCGCCGGACCGGGCTTGCCGGGCCGCGCCGCCCGGTCGGACGCGCTGAAGCGGCCGGACGGCCGCTCCGCTCGTAGGCTCGGAACATGTCAGAGCTGTATGCGGCCCGCCGCGGCCGGCTGCGCGACCAGTGCGCCGCTGCCGGCCGCGGCGCCGCACTGGTCTCGCGCCCCGCCAATGTCCGCTATCTCGCTGGCGGGGCGCCGCCCGGCGCCGTGCTGCTGCTCGGGCCGGACGAGGACGTGCTGATCTGCCCCCGTACGCCGGTCGCCGACCCGGCGGACGGCCGCCCCGACGGACAGCTGCGGACCACGGTCCTGCCGGAGCCGGACGGCGACGCCGTCGTCACGGCGGCCGGCGTGGCCGCGGCGGCCGGCGCGGAGTCCCTGGCCGTCGAGGAGCACCATCTGACCGTCGCCAGGCACCGGGCGCTCGGCTCGGTCGCCCCGCGACTGCGCCTGGGCGACCTCGCCGGCGCGGTCGAGCAGCTGCGGATCGTCAAGGACGAGGAGGAGATCGCGTGCCTGCGGATCGCGGCCGAGATCACCGACCAGGCCCTCGGTGAGCTGCTCGAATCGATCCTGGTCGGCCGTACGGAGCGGCACCTCGCGCTGGAGCTCGAACGCCGTCTGGTCGACCACGGCGCGGACGGGTCCGCCTTCCCCACCTCGGTGGCCACCGGGCCGAACTCGGGCCTGCGCAGGCACCGGCCGTCGGACCGGCGGGTCGAGGAGGGTGATTTTCTCTCCGTCTGCCTCGGCGCCAACTACCGCGGCTACCGCTGTGAGATCGGCCGTACCTTCGTCATCGGCACGACGCCCGCCGACTGGCAGATCGAGCTGTACGACGTCGTATTCGCCGCTCAGCGGGCAGGCCGGGAGGCTCTCGTGCCGGGAGCCGAGTACCGCGAAGTCGACCGTGCGGCACGCCAGATACTGGCCGCGGCGGGCCACGGCGAGGCCGTCGCACCGCGGACCGGGCACGGTGTCGGGCTCGAAATAGAGGAGGACCCGCAGCTGGCACCTGGGACCATGGGTAAACTGGACGCTTGTGTGCCGGTCACCGTCGAACCGGGGGTCCACCTCCCGGGCCGGGGCGGTGTCCGGATCGATGACACGCTCGTCGTGCGCCCCGAGGCGGACGGCGGACCCGAGCTACTCACCATCACGACCAAGGAGCTGCTCGCGCTGTAGCCGTGAGCCGCAGCGCGACCCCCGAGGTCACCGCAGCCCCACCAGCCTTCAGTCCAGGAGATTCCGCAACCGTGGCTTCCACGAACGACCTCAAGAACGGCATGGTGCTCAAGCTCGACGGGGGCCAGCTCTGGTCCGTCGTCGAGTTCCAGCACGTCAAGCCCGGCAAGGGCCCTGCCTTCGTGCGCACCAAGCTCAAGAACGTGCTGTCCGGCAAGGTGGTCGACAAGACCTTCAACGCCGGCGTCAAGGTCGAGACGGCCACCATTGACCGGCGTGACATGCAGTTCTCGTACATGGACGGCGAGTACTTCGTCTTCATGGACATGGACACCTACGACCAGCTGATGGTCGACCGCAAGGCCGTCGGCGACGCCGCCAACTTCCTGGTCGAGGGCTTCACCGCCTCGGTCGCGCAGCACGAGGGCGAGGTGCTCTACGTCGAGCTCCCGGCCGCCGTCGAGCTCACCGTCCAGCACACCGACCCGGGTGTCCAGGGCGACCGCTCCACCGGTGGCACCAAGCCCGCCACGCTGGAGACCGGCCACGAGATCCAGGTCCCGCTCTTCATCACCACCGGTGAGAAGATCAAGGTCGACACCCGCACGAGCGATTACCTCGGCCGGGTGAACAGCTAACCGTGGCTGCCCGGAACACGGCGCGCAAGCGCGCCTTCCAGATCCTCTTCGAGGCCGACCAGCGCGGCGAGCCCGTGCAGACGGTCCTCGCGGACTGGATGCGGCACGCCAGGACCGACACCCGCCAGCCGCCGGTCAGCGAGTACACGATGCAGCTCGTCGAGGGGTACGCCGAACACGCGGACCGCATCGAGGACCTCATCGCGACGTACGCGGTCGACTGGGAGATCGACAGGATGCCGGTCGTCGACCGGAACCTCCTGCGGCTCGGCACGTACGAGCTGGTGTGGATGGACGAGACACCCGACGCGGTGGTGATCGACGAGGCGGTGCAACTCGCCAAGGAGTTCTCCACGGACGAGTCCCCGTCCTTCGTGAACGGCCTCCTCGGCCGCTTCAAGGACCTCAAGCCGAATCTGCGTCGCGGATAGGCTCGGGCTGGGATTTATTCAACGGCTGAAAGGGCCCGCGGCACGCTTTTGAGCGTGCAGCGGCTGGCGGGCGCGCGCGAGCGCTCACTGACCACCGGCGCGGAGCTGCCGGACGAGCCGTCCGTCG
>NZ_JBSFUB010000097.1:0-26303 GCF_053591575.1 Streptomyces altiplanensis
TACTCATATTGCTCTTCGTGCTCACTACTTGTGACTGCTTCCTCCAGGACCATCTGTCCCAGTATCAAGCCGTCCAGCTCGCGGGGGGAACCTCACCCCAGCCCGTGATCATCGGGCTCGTCGAAGACACCGCCCGGTGGTTCTTTCTGCAGGTCACTCTGCTTGCGGGCTCCGGCCGCATGCTGATGGGCACGGCACACAGTGGAGTCGACGCTCAGGTCCCACACGATCGCGCCCTTCGCATCGGCCAGGGCCTGGGGCTGGGTGAGAACCTGGTGCCAGGTGCCGTCTCGCTGCCACCGGCGAAACAGGTCGTAGATCCGGCCCCACGGCCCGTACTCGACGGGCACGTCCCGCCATGGCACCCCGGTGCGGACCCGGAACCGTATGCCGTCGATCAGCTGCCGCCGGGACCGGACTGGCGGCCGACCCACCTTCATCCTCTTCGGCAACAACGGCTCCAGCACAGCCCACTGCTCATCCGTAAGATCTCCCCGCCCCATGAACCGAGATCATCCACAGCTCAAGATCCACTTTCGATACACGGCCTAGCAGAGGGGCCAGCCGACGGCGTTCGGCTTCATCGAGGCCGTAGGCGTTGGCGAAGACTCGCAGTCGATCTCCCGCGTCGCGGCGTTGCCAGTCAGGATGCGCGGACAAAGGGATGAACCCGTGCATGGCATACGCGACGTCCCACAGGCGGGAACCGGGGCCGGCGGTGTCCCAGTCGATGAAGGCCCACTGGGACTCGTCTGCGACCACAAGGTTCCATGGGGCCAGATCGTGATGGGCGATGATGTCGCTGCCCTCGGCGGGGATCAGCACCTGCCAGTGCGCGTCGGGTGGTGGCGTGAAGTCCTGCACTGCATCGTGGAAGTCCCGGACCAGTCGTGCCACGCGAGCCAGTTGCCGAGCGGGCTCCACCAGAGAGAACCGGTCGGGCCACACCACATGTCCCGGCACAAAGGTCAGGACTTCGCGCCCCTGGTCGTCAATGCCCAGAGGACGAGGCGCCGCCCGGAATCCCATCTCGTACAGGTGCGTGAGCAAGGCGTGCACTGCGGGAGTCCACGGTCCGGTCGGACGGCGGACGGTATCTCCGACTCGAACGACACCATCGCTGACATTGCCGCCGGACAACGGCTGTTCTTCATCATGCTGCACCGAACCAGTGTGTCTGATCAGGCCGCCATGAACCCCCCGTTAAAGGAGGCGCACCAGGTAGGGGCAGAGGTTAAAGAACAAGCTCAGGTGCGGGGCTCCAGCACCTCCAAGGCACCGGTCTCGGTGTCGTAGCTGCGCAGGGTTGTGAGCCGGATCGACAGCGGCGGTGCGGGGAGCAGTTCAGGGACCCGCCGGCTGGTGAAAGCTCCGGCCCGCCGGGTCCGGCCGAGAGTGATGTGCGGACTCCAGCGCCCGGGTGCGTGGAAGGGGTTGAGGTGTTCGAGTGGGCTGTCCGAGGCCACCGCCTCCCACACCCGGCGGTGCAAGCTGGCCAGCGCGAAGTCGAGGTCCAACGCCCAGGCCAGCACCGAGGTGGGCCGCTCGAAGCGCACCACACCGGTGCACCGCACCGGCAGCGGCAGGGCGGCGGCCACCTCGGCGAGCTCCCAGCGGATCGGGGCGGTCAGCTCCCGGCAGGCGGCCAGGGTGAGGTGCGGGCTGTTGGTCGGTGAACGGTGGCGCGCCTGACTGGGCAGCCCCGCGTCCGCCAACCGCCGCCAGGCCTCCCGGACCGCCAGGTCCGCCGCCTCGTCCAACAGGAGCTCGACTGTGCGCACCGCCGCAGCCTACCGACGATCGCCCGTGGTTTTGCCGCCGACGAGCTACGGCACGGCTCGAGGGCGGCCGGGTGGCGGCGGGATGGCGGACGTACAGGCTGTTCACTGATGAACAGCGGGACTGCCCGACCGGCGCGGCACAGTGGCTGGGGCGGCCGGGCGCGGCTACCTGCACGGCGGGCGCAGGGCGCGCGACACGACGCGGCGGGGTGCGGCCGCAGGCCACCGAGCCCACCGCGTCGTGTCGCGGGCAGGACTTCTCCACGGCCTGGTCGCAGCCCGAGCCGGGCCGCGACCAGGCCGGCAGCAGACCGCGGTACGGGCCCGGGGCGGCCGAGAGGGCGCGGCTCGACGTCACCCGTACGCTCGCCAACCACCCGTAGCCGGCACGCCCGCGGCAACCGCGGACGTGCCGGGGAGATGACCGGCGGTCCAACTTCCGCAGCCTGACCTGCGTCCGCATCACGCCCACCGCCTGCTCCAAGCCGGGCACGGTCTTCTCCACCTCCGTGAGTGGGGGCGGTGGTCATCGCGTCCTCGGGATCCTCCGGCCGGCGCGGCCGGATCGGTGACAGGTCCGGCTCGCACGCGCGAGGCGTACGGGCCGGGGCCACCGTGAAAAGGCACCCCTTGACCAACGTCTGTTCTGACTCGCTAGTCCGGGCCGTTGTCACCGCCAGGACCGCCGTCAGTACCGGCCGGTACTCTGACCGGCATGAGTGACGGCATCGCTTGGATTGGATAGGCGCACACCACCACACCCCTTCATCGGCCGTGCCCGGCATGCTCGGTGGCATCTCGCTGACCCTGGCCCGAGGCGTGGAGACGGACGAGTTTCTCATCAATCTGGGCGCCGACCTCGACGAGCTAGCCGCGCGCACCCCGTGCAAGGAACTGCACGCACCGGCCGGGCAGCCGGGCCAGCCCTCCCCCCACCTCAACCGCGCCATGTACGGCACGTGCGGTGAGTGGACGTACGTGCTGGAGGACTGGGGCACGGCAACCTGGACGACCGGCTACCAAGGCAAGGTCGAGTCGATGCTTCCCTGCGAGGGCGAAGAGATCCTCTGCCTGACCGCCAACCGTTTCAGCCCCCCGGCCCTCGATGCCGCCCTCAGCGCCGCAGGCGCGGTGTTCCCGTCGATGCCTGAGGCCAGTGAGGCAGAAGTTGTCGCGTACTTCGAGGAGCATGGCGAGCGCCTGCCCGAGCTGGTGTTCACCGCCGTAGGCGCCTGCACGGGCGTGGCCATCGACCAGGGCGCCGTGAAGGCCGGTGACCTTCCCGGCGTCCTCATCGCCCCGGCCTGACCGTCTGCCGCGCACATGAGACCGGCCCCCACCCTGACCGCAGGGTGGGGGCCAATGCCGTTGAGGCTAGATGATCGATTCCAAGGGGGCAGTGATCATAGGCAGTCAGTGAGCGTAGGACTGGCTGTCCGGTGTGGTCGTTGTGCCAGATCGCGGTGGTGAGCGCGAGGATGCGCCGCATGACGCGGGCGATGACACCGCCGGGTGTGCGCCCTCGGTGCTGTTCGAGATCGAGTCCGCCCTTGAAGGTCTCGTTGACCGACTCGATGACCTGCCGCAACGGCCTGAGCAGGGGTACTCCGGGTCGTTCCGGCTCGCCTTTGCGGGCCGGCCGCAGCAGCCGGATGTCCTGCTCGGCCAGTTCGTGTTCGAAGCCCCGGCCGAAGTAGCTCTTGTCGCCGATCAGCGTCTGGCCGGGCCGGGCGGTGACGAGTCCCGATTCGGCGGCGAGGAGGGCCAGCAGGGTCTCGCGTTCGTCGGCCTTGGCCCCGGTCAGGACGAAGGCGACGGGCAGGCCCTGGAGAGTGCACACCAGGTGCGGCCGCAGACCCCAGAAGAAGCGGCTGTGACTGGCGCAGTAGCCGTACTCGGCCCGTCCGGCCAGGTCGGAGCGTTTGACGGTCTCGCGGGAACGGCCGCATTCCGCCGGCGTGGAGTCCACGATCCACACATCGTCGCTCCACGCCGAGATGTCGGTGGCCAGGCAGCCAGGTGGACCCGGCGGAGCAGTCCGGCGGCCTTGCGTAGCCGTTTGTTGCAGCCGGGCTGCTTGGGCAGGTACGGGAAGAGATGTCGCAGGTGGGAATGGGCATGGCGGAGCCACCTGGCCTCGGAGGTGAAGCCGGGTACGGCCTGCATCATTGCCAGCGTGACCAGCTCGGCGTCGGTGAGCCGCAGGGCGATCCCCACGGTCGGCCGCCAAGGTGCCAGATGCGGAGACGACTTCAGCAGGTCATCGGTTCTCCCATAGAGTGCGGTCGCGAGGGTGTCCAACTCTGTCTTCACACACTGATGTTGGACGCCCTCGCCTCATGCGCGCAGCCAGTCCGTCCGAAGAGATCAGCCGGTGACGACCTGAGTGTTCTGGCAGGCGGTCAGCAGCCAGCGGCCGTCGCCCTGCTTGGTCATCACGTACAGCGGAGCACCCTCGCTTTCGTCGTCCGGGGACAGGTAGCGCTGACGAACCTTGACCGCCGCGACGTCCGGGCGGATGAAGAGTACGTGGACCACCTCGTAGCTGACCTTGCCGTCCCAGCTGGCCGCGGGGAGCACCTTCCGGGTGAACTCCGAGATCGCTTCGAGGCCGATGAGAACCTTGCCGTGGGCCGTCGTCCAGACCGCGTCGGGGTGGAAGAGGGCGAGGAATTCGTCGGGGTCCTTGTGCTGCTGGGAGTGCTCGACGGTGGCAACGACCTGCTTGACGGCTTCTATGTCTGCGGCGTGCGCCGTGGATTCCGTGTTCATGCGAACGATGGTGCTACCTCAAGCACGGTTGAGATCAAGAGAGGTGACCGGCCCACACTGCCAAACGGCCACTCAGGTCTTGAAGGGTTCTTGGCTCGCGCTCTGCGCTTGACGTTCAACGTCAAGCTGTGACGGTGTACCGTCCCCGCTCGTATCCAGCTCGGATGCCCCTTCTCCCCACACTCATCAACGAGATCACCCGCCTGTCCCCACAGGCCTCCATCTGCGGCCGGCCCGGCCTGTCCGCGGGGCAGCGCTGGCGCGGATGGCGGAGATGACCGTGTCCGCCCAGTCGGTGGGGGCCGGGGTGTCCAGCAGGGCCGCCAGCCGGGTGAGGTGCGTGGCGCGTGTGTCCGCCGGCATGGTCAGCGCTGCACGCAGGGTGTCCACCAGGTCGTGCGGGAGCAACGGGTCGGTCAGCAGAGCGGCGGTGCCCAGGTGCTGGGCGATTCCCGCGTGGCGGGAGAGGATCAGGACGCCCGGGCGGCGGGTCGCGTGACGGGTACTGATGTATTCCTGCGCGGTGAGGTTCATGCCGTCGGCGAGTGATGTCACCCAGAACACGTCCGCCGCGAGGTAGTGGTCGACGACTTCGGAGAAGTCGAGGTTGTGGGGGATGTAGTCGACAGGCTGCCAGTTTGCCGTGCTCCAGCGGTGGTTGATACGGGTGATGGCGTCTTCGAGCGCTATGCGGGTCGTGTCGTAGGCGTGGATGCCGGGCTCGGGCGGGGGGCAGATCAGGCGGTAGTGGACCTGTTGCCGGAGTGCGGGCTCTTCGGTGAGGAGGGTGTTCAGCGCGCGGATCTTGTGGATGGGGGCTTTGGCGTAGTCGAGACGTTCCACGGAGAGCACCAGCTGGGGTCCGTCGTTCTCGCGGTGCGGCTGCGTCCCGGCCCGGGCGCGGGCGAGGTGGGTGACGGCGCGGCGGTCGATGCCCAGGGGGTGCACGCCGATGTGCGGGGCGGGCACCGCGGTGCCGGCAAGGAGTCGGCGGAAGTTGTCGGCGGAGTCGGGAGTGTGGAAGCCGGCCCAGTCCAGGCAGGCAAGGGAGTCGCGCAACTGGTCAGCTGCCGGGATACGCCTGAAGACGTCGGGTGGGGGGAAGGGGGTGTGGTGGAAGAGTCCGATGGTCAGGTCGGGGCGGCCGGCTTTGAGGACGGCGGGTACGAGCCAGAGGTTGTAGTCGTGGAGCCAGACCGTGGCGTCCTGTTCCGCGAGGGAGGCGATGTGACGGGCGAAATCGGTGTTGACGGCTTCGTAGTCGGCCCAGTGCGCAGGCTGGTGCCGGATGAGGCCGGGTTGAGACATCAGGGCCGGCCAGAGGGTCTCTTTGCACGTGCGGTGGAAGTAGCCGGCCCAGCGGTCGGGCGGCATCGGCAGGAGGGACAGGGTCGGGCCGCCGGCGGCCGGCCGGGGTGGCGGCGGTGCTTCGCCGACGTGGGCGGCGGCCCACACGGCGCCCAGGCCCTCGTCGGTCAGGGCAGCTTGCAGGGTCGGCAGGATGCCGTTGGGGCTGGAGGGCGCCTGCCAGACGCCATTGGCCCAGCGTACGGGTGGGCGGTGGTAGCCGATCACCACCGAGCGCCTCATAGGCCAGCCGAGGCGTTCCAGCCCTTCGAGTACGGCGGCTGCTCCGTCGAGGGCCGAGTGGTGGACGCGGGTACTGGCTGGGGCCTGCGCGATCAGGGCAGGTTCTGCGTTGGCGACCACGACCGCGTGTGTGCCCAGGCGGAACAGCGAGAGGTCGTTGAGGGAGTCTCCGGCGGCGAGTATCGCTTGGCGGGGCCAGCGGTGCGTATGGGCGAGCAGTCGCAGCGCAGATCCCTTGGCCGCCCGGGAAGGCAGGACGTCGAAGTATCGACCGGAGGCGTAAGACCATGAGCATCCCAGCGCCCTGACCGCTGCGATCAGTTCGTCGGTCAGGTCCTCGGGTCGCAGGTAGTACGAGCAGCGGCCTTCCTGGTGCACCTGCTCCTGGTAGACCAGGTACGGAAACGCCTCCAGCGCCGCCCGGACCCGTGCGGCGCCGGGCCATCCGGCGCGCAGCCGCGCCTCCAGGGCGTGGGCGTGCACCAGGCGCTTGGCGTCGATGACGCTGGAGCCGACGTCAGCGATGATCCACTGCGGGCGCGGCAGCAGAGGATCGTCGCGCAGGAGGGACTGAACGGAAGTCAGGCTGCGGCCGGTCGCGAAGACGACGGTGATGCCCGGTTCTCGGTTCAGGACGTCGAAGAGCTGCTGCCGCTCGTGCGGGCTCCCGCCCAGCAGGGTCCCGTCCAGATCGGCGACCAGCACTCTGGGGACAGCCGCCCTCTTCCCGCGGGCACTCACCACGCGGGATCGTGAGTCACCGGGTCCGCCACACGCGTCCCGTCACAGGCGTCGGTCTTCGGCGGCTCGAGCGGGACGCTCTGCAAGGACCGGATGGCCCGACCGAGCCGAACCGTAGGGGCGTCGTCGCTCCCCAGCAGCCGGGTCACCAATTCTCCGGACACCTGGCGCGCGGAGGCCAGCAACTCGTCGATGACAGGACCGGTCTGGGACACAGCTTCTCCCCGAGTCTCAGCAGCGGGACCAAGCCTTTTGGACGGTGGACACAGGGCAGAACAAGACCCCACCCTCACATCCGACAGAGCCTTTTCCTCATGATATGCGCTTCGTCTCGAAATGCCCCGCCTGATGCCTTCGGAGGCGGCCGACCTGGCCCAAAGACCGTTCACTGGCCGGACGCCAGGATCTGCCCAACTCGAGGCGGCAGGCATTACCGACGACAGGTCCACCACGCTTCTCGTCACCGCCCCGCAGCCATCCTCGCCAGCCCACCCGTCGGTTCGAAACCAGGAGAAAGCCGTCATCGACGCTTACCGTCTCAGCCTTCGGTGATCACCGGTACAGCCGTGCACCCAGCGTGTAGTGAGTGAGGACAGACGGGCGGCTACGGGGGCGGCACGGTTTGGGCCCGGACACCGGCAGCATGGCGTTGCAGATGAACGGCTAGGAGGTCCGGCCGATCATGTGACTGCTTTGCGCCTGGGTCGTTGATGTGGACATGGGGCGGGGTGATCTGAGTGATGCCGAGTGGGAACGGCTGCGGCCGTTCCTGCCGGTCAGCAACGGGCGTTGTGGCAGGTGGCGGGATCACCGGCAGGTGATCGACGGGATTTTGCACCGGGTGCGGACCGGGGTGCAGTGGCGTGACCTGCCCGAACGGTTTGGCCCGTGGAAAACCGTCTACGAGCGCCATCGCCTGTGGTCGGGCGACGGAACCTGGGAACGTCTGCTCCAGCAGGTCCAGGCCGCTGCCGACGAGGCGGGCGAGATCGATTGGGACATCTCGGTCGACTCCACCATCGTCCGCGCACACCAACATGCGGCCGGCGCCCGTACCGATCCACCGCCGGCACCCGCATCAAAGGGGGCCGAAGAGAGGGAACACCAGGGCGAGACGCCGTGGCAGAGCCTGGTCGCCCGCCTGGTGGAGGTGGTGCTGGAGGTGAGGGCCTGGGCCGTTCGCGGGGCGGGTTCACCAGCAAGCTCCACCTGAGCGCGGACGGCCATTGCCGCCCGCTTTCCCTGATCGTCACTCCAGGTCAGCGGGCGGACTGCACCCAGTTCATCGCCGTGCTGGAGAAGATCCGCGTTCCCCGATCCGGGCCGGGAAGGCCACGCGTGAAGCCGGACAGCCTCGCGGCCGACAAGGCATACAGCAACGGTCCTGTTCGCGAGTACCTGAGACGGCGGGGTATTCGCCACACGATCCCGGAGAAGACCGACAGCCAGGCCGCCCGCCTGCGGAAAGGCTCACGCGGCGGACGGCCGCCCGGATTCGACGAGGACCGCTACAAGAAACGCAACACCGTCGAACGAGCGATCAACCGTCTGAAACAGTCCCGGGCGGTCGCCACGCGCTACGACAAGCGCGGCTACGTCTTCCTCGGCACCGCCACCGCGGCGTCCGTCGCGATCTGGCTTCGAACGTGAGCCTCTACGCGACCCAGCAGTAGACGTTCTGGCCCTGGCGTCGGGTGCTGCTGACGAGAGCGGCCAGATCACTCAGGATCACTTCGGCGATCTCCCTGTCGATGACTTCGCCGACCTCCGCCCGCTGCAAGGACCACGCGACAGCGGCATCCTTCAACTCGGACCGCTCGGCCCCGGCGAGTGCGGCGGACAGGCGAGGAGAGATCGCGAAGACGACGCACCCGTCATCGTCCTGGCCGGCGACGAGACGAGGCTCACCGGCTTCGACGAGTTCCTCGAAGCTGCCGCCGGCCAGAAGAAACTCCCACTCGACCACAGCTTCTTCGGGATCGAAGTTACCGAAGGAGAGCGACTCGAATGCGCGTCGCGGCCCGGACTGAAGAGCCAGAGCCGCTGACGCGTCATCCGGAGCCGCGAAGAACTCGACGATAATGCTCACTCCGGCATCATGCCGGACCACCCACGACCATGATCGGCCGGACAGCTCCTAGTCATCCGTGGGCCAGGGTGAGGCGATCGCCTGCCGGACGACGCGGGCCACCTGGCGGGCACCTGCGTGGCCGAGTTCCCGCAGGTGGGGCGAGAGGCCGTCCGATGCGGCGGTACAAGCCGTCAGGGCGCGGAACCGCTCCGTCAGCGCGGCGCGTACCGCCGGGCGCCCGGAGTGCTCGGTGATCTGCCGGCAGACGTATCCCAGCACGGCGTCCTCACCGGCCGGCCGCAGTTCGTCAACCAGGGCACGGTCGATCACCGAGTGGGGCCAGGCGATGACGCTTGCGCCAGGGACGCCGAAGATTTCGGCGTTGAGGATCTGACTGATGTTCTGCGGTGGCAGCAACGTGGTCGGCAGGCCCACTGAAGCCGCCTGGAGGATCGTCGTGCTGCCGGGCGAGGTGAACAGGGCGTCCGCCCTCAGCAGGGCGGCCTCGAAGTCGTACGCGCACAAGGCTCCGATGCGCACTTCGTCGGGGAGGGTGGCGGCCAGTTCCGTGCGTGCCCATGCCGGCAGATTTCCGCAGACGGCCGCGACCTTGTGCCCGGCACGGGTCAGCTCCCCGACCAGGGGGATCACGACCGCGCGCAGGTAGGCGTCGGAGGCGTCGCCCGCCAGGTGGCTGTGCAGGCCGCCGACGTTGACCACCGCCCCGGCGCCGCCCCCTCTGCACTGCGGCGGCGGCACGATCGGCTCCACCCAGCGCACGTCGGTAACACGACGCAGGGGGCTGGTCGGCGCCGGTACGCCCGCGGGGCGGCGCTGAGCGCAGTACACCCGTGCCGCGACCGGTACCTCCGCGTCGGTGGTCCACAGGTAAGGCAGGCTGTCGACGTAGACCACCGGTGTACCGGAGCGGGCGATCCTGTCGGCGGACACGGGATCGTTGACCACGAGGGCCGCGGCCGCCGGTACGCCGAAGCCGTGGACGAACCGGTGCCGTCCGCCGACGACCTGGGCGGCCAGATCGGCTGTGTTCGACACGTCGTCCACCAGGATGTCGACGCCGTCGAGTTCATCCAGGATCAGCCGCAGTTTCCCGATACTTCCCCAGCCGAAGTCTGTGGTCGACACCAGCAGAGGACCGGACGAGAACACGGTGATCGACCCCATTCCTGACAGACGTTCCATTCAGTCGCTGCGTGATCCCTGTCCCCCGGGGGCGGGAGTGAACCTGCCCGCGCGGACGGTGGCGGACCGGGCGGGCAAAAGCACGTGCAGGCAAACCTGGCGGCCCGTGAACAGGATCTCCGCGAGCGCGACGACGGCCGGGGACTCCTTGGTTCGCCGCTCCCCCGGATCGCCGCCCAGCAAGACCGCGTCCTTCGCGGAACGGGACCGTTCGTCGAGCGCATCCGGACCCCAACTGCGGTCGGATCACTGCTACCCAAGCTCCGCAGGAAGTCGATAGCCCCCGGCCTTCGCCGGAAAGCCATGAGGGGTCAGTCGTGGTCCCACCGCACGGTGGTGCCTCCCGATCAAAGGCCGCGCACTCGCCCTGGCCCGTTAGTGCCAGGGCGAGTGCGGTGTTGCCCTTGTGAGGTGCCGAATGGGCCGCGGGTGGTGAGCGGCGCCGGTGCCGGCTCAGGCGCGGTGGAGTTTCCAGTCGCCGACGTTCTGGGCCCGGTTGTAGTAGGCGTTGGTGCACACGTCGTACTTGCCGCCGGTGGGTCCGCCTCCGTTCGTCTCCAGGAAACCGCCGTTGTCGCCGTAGGTGTTCCACAAGTGGATCACGTCGCCGGGCCGGACATGCTGGTCACCGGGGCTGGAAGCCTGGGCGAAAAGGCGCCAGCGGCCGGTGCCGGGGGCGCGGTCCTGGTCCTTGGACGTCGAGACGTTGTACTTGCCGCCGCTGTTCTTCTGGTCGGAGGTCGCGTGCCCGTTGGTGTCGAGGTAGCCGCCGTCACCGCCGTAGAGGTTTCGCAGGCAGACCAGGTCCCCGCTGACCACGTTGGCGCCAACGGCTTTGCCATCGGCGGAGAGGATCTGCCAGGTTCCCGTGCCTTCTCCCCGCGTGGGCGAGTCCGCCGTCGACACCCCGTACTTCGCCCCGCCGTCGCTGCTGTGGCCGTTGGTGTCCAGGTAACCGCCCGCCCAGCTGTTGTAGCCGTTCTGCAGGCGGATCTGGTCGCCGTACTTCAGCTCGTTGGCCATGCTTCTCCTCTGATCGACGGAAGGCATACGGACGGCTCCCGCCCCGATGGCCAGGTCATCCCCCGCAGCCATCCGAGTGTCACTGTCCTGCGGCATGCCTTGACCTGCTCCGCATGCCAAACCGCCCGTGAGGGGGGCGCTGGAGGTGCGACTGCGGTTCAAAACCTCCAGAGGCGCACGGAGCCGCGCTATCGTCTGCCCCGAGGCGATCCGGGCCGATCTCGCGGTAGCCGTCTGAAGATCGATAGCTTCTGAAGCTGGGCACGCCCGCGCATCCGGCGCACCCGGTGACAGATCAGGGCCCGTAGAGCAGCCCCTGCCACACCGCGCGGCACCCACCCGGCGCCGCAACGGAAGTCAGAGCGTCTGGGGACTGCTCAGGGCCTTGTTTTCGCCCTGTCCGGGCGACAGGTTTGCTTTCTAGGCGGGGTCCAGTGGTCCGAGCAGCCACACGCCGGTGGAGGTGGGCTCCTCGCTGAAGTAGAACTCACGGATTGCCTGGAGCATGTCGTCGCGGCTGATCAGCCCGTCGGTGTCCCGGTCGAGGCGGCCGAAGACCTCGCGAGCGTCCGCTTCAGGCAGCCCCATCAGGGCGCCGGACCAGCGGACCTGTTCATCCCGGGTCAGTTTCCCGTCGCCGTCCTGGTCCGCGATGTCCATCAGCGCATCGAGGAACGGCACGTACCCGGCGTCGAAGGAAGCGGGCGTGACCAGCAACCCGGCGGCGAACGCCGCCTGGTACTCGGCGAGGCTGATGCGCCCGTCGCCGTCGGTATCCGCGGCCTGGGACAAGTGCTGCCACAGGCCGTCGCTCAGCTCCCGCATGTGCTTGAGCGCGGGGGTTTGGAGCGCGAGGTGGAAGGCGGCGGCGAGGCGGTCGCAGGCCGACTCGAAGTCGGCGCGGTCGATATAGCCGTCATGGTTGGTGTCGAAGGTGGCGAAGCGGCGGGCAAGCTTGCGTTGCAGGAACGGCGAGAGGTCCATGCCCGACACCCTGCCAGATTGAACACGCAGCCACTCTCGGCATAGACTTGGAGATCACCGCCCAAACCCCCAGGACCAGAAGATTCACCCCCATACCCAAGCGGTGGGCGGTCGAGTCAAACGGCTTTCACATGTCACGACCACACAGGCAACTGACAGCCCCATGGCCGGTCTTCCGCTGCGCTCCCCCGCCAGGGGGACTTTCGGCTGCGCCTTCAGTCCTGTGGCCCGCTGACGCGGGCCAGGCCGGCTACAGGGGTAGGGGTGCTGCGGGCTTGCGGGGGTTCAGGCGTTTACGTGGCGTGGAGCAACGGCCCGTCGGGGTGCGGCGTGATGCGCCGGCTTGTGCCCTTCGGCGGCCTTAAGACGGTACAGCCACAGGGAGGCAGTGGCGAGCAGACCGGTGAAGACGACCAGGAGAAGCAGGGAGGCCCACATCTGCCGGCTCCCGGGATGAGTCCATCCCGTCCAGGCCACAGCGGCCGCCCACAGCAGGACACCTGCCATGTAGAAGGTGCGGACCCGGCGCAGCTGCCGCACGGCCCGCAGGGACATCAGGGATTCAGTCTTCGGTGCCATACAGGCCCGTGTACCCCAATCCATACCGTTCATCGGGTGGCGCGCCCACTCCTCCCGTCTGCCCCCATGCCGCGCTCCCCTGCCCGACGACCCTGGAGGCGCAGCCGGAAGGACCGTGGGGCCCGCTGTAGGAGTGGGTGAGCGGCTACTCGATATGTCCGGTGGTCGGGTCCACCTGTTTCAAGAAGTCCCGGGCTGACGCCTGCAGTTCCGGCTCACTCAGGGCTCTGGCCGGCTGCACAGCGGAAGTGAAGCCGTACCCGGGATTGGGGCCTGACAGCCAGGTGAAGTCATATGTGCCCAGCTCGTCAGGACGCTCGGTGACCTCGAACCTCTCCCCGTCGGCCATCAGTGTCCACCGCCGTGCGCTGCGCCTGTCCATATTGGTCAGTATGCCTGGGCTCTGGCCTTATCCGAATGGCCGGTCTCCTCGAAGCCTGTGATGCCACCAGCCGCCAGCTCTACGTCGGGGATCACGGAACGCGAACGGATCTGGCAGGGTCCGACGCCACAGATCCGCGTCGAGCACAGCGAGAAGTGCCTCGAGTTCCCGGCGCGCCGGGACGGGGAGCAGTACCACCGCCCGCTCCAGCACGTCCCTGGCCTCGGTCACGTCTTCCAGGCTGTCTGAAGGGCACGGGCACACAGCGTAAGGGACCTCGAGATACCGGCCTGGCCTGGCGAGGAGCCGCCGGCACCAGTACAGGGCTGTCTCAGTGGCCCCGGGCCACACGTCTTCAGTGTCCGTCTCCCGCTCGACCCGGCGCAGAGTGGCGGATGTCCGCGGCGACAACCGGTCGATCCGGTACGGCTGGTGCAATGCGTAGAGCTTGGGGTGAGGGGCGCGCAGTGCGCCCGGCCGCCTACGCGGCATGGCCCTTTCGGGCAGTGATCGTCATGTCGGCATCTTGCCACGAGGGCGAGGAGGGGGGCGGTGGGATTGGCTATGAGGAGCCGGGCAGCAGGGGACGCATGAAGGTGCGCTCGTAGCGCAGCACGCAGCCACTCTCGTCTCTGATGCGGTCCGCGTCGATGAAGTCGGGGTCCTTTCCGAACAGGGTCCGGTACTCCTCGTACGCGGCGAGGCTGGGAAAGCTGAAGAGGGCGAACGCCTTGTCACTGGCGCCCTCCGCCGGCAGGAAGTATCCGTGGTGTGTGCCGCCGTGACGGTCAACCAGCTCCATCCAGCGGCGCCCGAAACGCTCGAACGACTCGATCTTCACCGGATCGATCACGTACTCAACCACGCAAGTAATCACCCTTCGAGGCTAACTCCACCACAAAGGCAGTGAGCCTTTTCCAACCTGACCACGATGCCGAGCTGTTGGGGGTCAACGGGCTGTACGTAACGACGAAGTTCCTGGTAGACGGGTTCTCGACCAAGATCACCTGTGTCCGCCAGGAGCTTCTCGTGCTTGTCCATCCGTCGTCGATCGACCTGTCCAGCCGCACGCTGCGGCACCTGACCGGACAGCTCACCGCGAGGCGGCGGGAGATCGGCACGCGGTGGCGGCGGTTGCCCGCCGGCCGCCAGGCCCTGCTCGCCCTGGCCCACCTGTGGTGCGGTGACACCTACGCCGAGCTCGCCGCCGGGTTCGGCATCGGCATCGGCATCGCGACCGTATACCGGTACATACGCGAGGCGATCGACGTCCTGGCCGCCCTCGCACCGTCCCTGGCCGAAGCGATGGAGACGGCCCGGACGAAGGCGTTCGTGATCCTGGACGGCACCTTGCTGCCGATCGACCGGATCGCCGCCGACCCCCCGTACTACTCGGGGAAGCACAAGCGGCACGGCATGAATGTGCAGGCCCTCACCGACCCGTTCGGCCGACTGCTCTGGGCCTCGGCCGCCCTGCCGGGCTCCATTCATGACCTGACGGCCGCCCGAACTCACGGGATCGTCGACGCGCTCGCCGCCGCGGGACTGAAATGCCGGGCAGACAAGGCGTACCAAGGCACCGGCCGGCATATCCGGGTCCCCCTGCCCTGGCCTGGCCGCCGGCTCAAGCGATGGAAGCGACGACACAACAGCAGCCACGCCAAGATCCGGTGCGTCGGCGAGCAGGCCATGGCCGTCCTGAAGGGCTGGCGCCTGCTCCGCAAGCTCCGCTGCAGCACCAACCGGATCACCGACATCGTGAAGGCCATCCCCGTCCTCCACCACGCGTCAGCGTGAGGATGGAAAAGGCTCACTGCCAGCCACTCCACTGACACGAACCCGGCACATCGCAGGTCGACGACTTACGACGGCGATCAGCCGGGCTGGAGCCCGGGCCCGGTTATTGACGGTAGGTAGCGAGGAAGCGGCCGATGCGGTTGATGGCGGTCTCCAGGTCGGTCGCGTGGGGCAGGCTGACGAGCCGGAAGTGGTCCGGGCGGGGCCAGTTGAATCCGGTGCCCTGGACCACGTGGATCTTCTCGCGCAGCAGCAGGTCCAGCACGAACCGCTCGTCGTCGACGATCTTGTGCACGTTCGGGTCGAGCTTGGCGAAGGCGTACAGCGCGCCCTTGGGCTTGACGCAGCTCACGCCCGGGATGTCGTTCAGCGCCCGCCAGGCCACGTCCCGCTGCTCGGTGAGTCGGCCGGTCGGCAGCGTGAGGTCGTAGATCGACTGATGTCCGCCGAGCGCGGCTTGGACCGCGTACTGGGCCGGCACGTTCGGACACAGCCGCATCCCGGCCAGCATGGTCAGGCCTTCCAGGTAGTCCCCAGCCTGTTCCTTCGGTCCGGAGACGACCAGCCAGCCGCTGCGGAAACCCGCCACGCGGTAGGACTTGGAGAGGCCATTGAAGGTGAGCGTGAGCACGTCCTCGCTGAGCGCGGCCAGGCAGTGATGCTCGGCGTCGTCGTAGAGGATCTTGTCGTAGATCTCGTCCGCGAACACCATGAGCCCGTGCCGACGGGCCAGTTCGAGGATGCCTTCGAGGAGTTCCCTGGAGTAGACCGCGCCGGTCGGGTTGTTGGGGTTGATGACCACGATGGCCTTGGTGCGATCGGTGATCTTCGCGGTTATGTCTTCGAGGCTGGGGAACCAGTCCGCGTCCTCGTCGCACGTGTAGTGCACGACCCGGCCCCCGGCGAACCGGACCACGGCCGTCCAGAGTGGGAAGTCGGGTGCGGGGACAAGTACTTCGTCGCCGTCGTCGACCAGTGCCTGCACGGCCATCTGGATCAGCTCGGAGGCACCGTTGCCGAGGTAGACGTCATCGACGGTCACGCCCGTGACGCCCCGCTGCTGGTAGTACTGCATCACCGCGCGCCGGGCGGGCAGGATGCCCCGGGCATCGCTGTAGCCGTGGGCGTTGTGCAGGTTGCGAATGATGTCCTGGAGGATCTCCTCCGGCACCTCGAAGCCGAACGGTGCGGGGTTGCCGGTGTTCAGCCGCAGCACGCTGTGACCAGCCTTCTCAAGGGCGTTGGCCTGATCGACTACCGGACCGCGTATCTCATAGCACACGTCCTTCAGTTTTCTGGACTGCCGGAACCTCATCTGTGGCCTCCCGATCATCATCCGCGCCGCCTTGATTGCTTTGTTCTACCAAGTGGTTACTTGGAAAGTCCAACCTTTTGGCTATGCTGGATCCATGTCGCACCGAAGCTACGATCAGTACTGCGCCGTCGCCCGAGCGCTGGACGCGGTGGGGGAACGCTGGAGCCTGCTGATCGTCCGTGAGCTGCTGCACGGCCCCCGGCGGTACACCGAACTGCACACCGATCTGCCGGGCGTCTCCACCGACGTCCTTGCCGGCAGGCTCAGGCAACTGGAGCGCGACGGCTTGGTCGAGCGCTACCGCCTGGAGCGGCCCGCCAGTGCGGCGGCGTACCGGCTCACCCCGCGCGGGCTGGCACTGCGCCAGGTCATCGACGCCCTGGCCAACTGGGGCCTGGACGCGCTCGGCGAACCAGGGCCGATGGACGCGGTACGCACTCACTGGTTCACCGAACGCGGCCCGGCCCGGGAGACGGGAGCCGCCGCGGGAATAACAGCTCCGCCGCCGCGGGACTGAACCGCCCGTATACGTGGCGGATGGTCTACCGGGCCCCGGCCATGGCGCCTCCGCCCCCTGCTGAACGGCAGGGCATCTCATCCCAGCGGCGGGCGAAAAGTCAGACGGCCCCGGGGTCGGGCGCAGCCTTCAGACGGTCCAGGCGTTCATAGAGGGCGCGGACGAGGCGGGCACGATTCTGGACACAGCGCACGGTGCCCTCGATCGTCACGGACAGCCGGCCCTCTGCCTCGCGCAAGACGACGTCGGCGAGCGCTTTGGGCCCGCTGTCCTCGGGCAACTGGTGCGCATGGCGGCGGACGTCGGAGGCGACGGCGCGGGCGGTGGCGATGAGGTCGTCGGCCTGGTCGTCGGCGCCGCACGCCGAACACCAGGTGCGGATGTCGGTGTCCGAAGGCCCGGCGTCGCCCTTCTGGATGCGGGTGGTCTTCGCCGGATGCCAGCCGCACCGGACAGAGATTTCCTTCCCGGTGAGGCCGACGCCCTTGCGCAGGTGCGTGAGCCGCACTGCGAGCGCCTCACGGGCCGCCTGGGCGCTGGACGATGGAGAGACGGGCACGGGCTGCTCAGGGCGCCTGGACGGTGTACTTCTCGTGCGGGATGCCGCGCTCCCACACCGCCTCGAACGCCGTGGCACACGATCAACGAGTACGTGGCATCCACCTGAATGCCACCCCAGCAGCCGTCGCTCTCCTGCCGCTCAACAATCCATCGTTGCGCCCTGTTCATGGCTGCCCTGCGCAACCGGCGCGGCGCCACCGTGTGATACGCGTGGAGCATCCCGTCGACGCGCAGGACGAGCCCGCCCCGACCGCCCGTCGGCGCATGCCGCCCGGTGTGCCCGGGCGCGCTCGCCTCGCAGTGCAACTCGCCAAGGCCGAACGGGGCAGGTCGCACGGGGCGCAGTGCGGAGACGACAGTGAGCGGGACGATGGCCTGCCTGGCCCAGCAGGCGAAGCGGTAGATATTGAACGGGAACCACTTCGGCATGAAGATCATCTCGGGTGGCAGGGCCGGCAGGTCCTCCCACTTCCACCAGCCGAACAGCGCCAACCAGATGCGAGTGAAGACCCGGCTGGCCGCGATGCCGCCCTGGTCGCGTACCCACGACGCCGCTTGGGCCATGTGCGGCTCCTTGGGAGCATGTCCGGCAAGCCGCAGGGCTGCATACGCCTCGATGGTGGTGGAAAGATCACCCGGCCCTGCATGGAAGGTGGACCAGGTGCCGTCCTCCCGTTGCTCACCGCGAATGAAGAGGGAAGCGGCGTGAGCGGTCCCCTCATCCAGGATCCCGAGGAACTGCCGGAGCAGCAGATCTTCGGCGTCACTCGTCACACTGCACTTGAGGTCGCCCTTCCACCAGCCCTGCGCATGCTGGCGGGACAGCAGGTCCCGTACGGCCAGCGCGGCGGCGCGTTCAGCCGGCTGTCTCGGCGTCAGACGAAAGGCGGGGGCATCGTTCCCAAGGTCCGCCTGGTGCAGAGCGCGGTCGGACAGCGGCATCGGGCAGGTCCTCGCAGTCGGTGCAGACCAGGAACGGCTGCTCCTGGTCTCTCACCACTCCAACGACGTGAAACAGGTCCCAGCTACGCCAAGCAGATCATTACTCCGGACGTCGTGCGCCCTGCCCCGATCCGCACGCCGGGATCAGCGGCGGTGCATCACCTACAGCTTGCCGTCGTGGGCGGCTGCCGCCGGCTCGTCCAAGAGCTCGCTGCCGGCCGTGCTGACGAGCGCAGTGCGGTTGCCGGACGACCGGGTTGGCTAGGCGCTCAGGGCCTGGGTGGCGCGGTAGACGCGCAGCTTGTGTCGTGTGGTCAGGGTTGGGAGGCCGGGGAGGATGAGGCGTCGGGCGCGGTGGCCGGGGCCGACGGCATGTATGTCGGCGATCGGCCTGCCGATGTGGTCGTCGAAGGGGACGATGTCGCCCACGCGCAGTTCCCACGGCAGGAGGTCTATCGCCACCGTCCCGAACGGTTGGCGCGGCAGGGCCGGTGCGACGGCCGGTGGGGTAGTGGTGAGTGTGTGTGCAGACTCTGCCGCGATGGTCCATGGGCGATTCACGCCCGCAGCCCTACCCCGAGCCCGGCGGGTCATGCGAGGCTCATACCGATATGTCGCCTCGGCCCGGGCCTGCCCGCGCCGATGCCTCTTGGCCGCTGCGTTTCAAGGCAGCGGTACAGCAGCTGACGGAGAGGCATGTGCCGCCACGAAACCTGTCCCCGCCTCCACGGGATCCAGTCCAGGCGACACTGGTTGCGTGATTATCGAACGTGCGTATGCCCATCTCTTCTCGTACGACGGGGAAGCCTGGCCCTGGTCGGTGCCCTGCGTCCGGCAGTTGCTCGACGAAGGGCTGCGGTTCACCGCACCGGTGACCTTTTTGGTCGGTGAGAACGGCTCGGGAAAGTCGACCCTGGTCGAGGCGCTGGCGGAGGGGTTCGGTCTGGACTCCTACGGCGGCTCCCACGACTGGCGCTACGTCTCGGCGCGCGGCAAGTCGGCCCTCGGCGAGCGTATGAAATTCGACGCTGCCCCGGGGCGCGGGCGCCGTATGGTCACCAGCTGGTCAGCCCGCAAGGGCTTCTTCCTGCGCGCCGAGACCGCGCTGGATGCCCTGGGCAGGGAGGGTTTCGCGCCGGACCATGTCAGCCATGGTGAGGGCTTTCTTGCGGCGTTCCGCGGGAAGTTCCTTCACGCCGGGCTCTACGTTCTCGACGAGCCGGAGGCAGCGCTCTCCTTCACTTCGTGCCTCGAGCTCATCGGGCACATCGACCGGTTGGCCAAGGAGGGCGGCCAGGTCATCTGTGCCACGCACTCCCCGTTGCTGACCGCACTGCCGGGCGCGGACATCATCGAGGTCGGTGAGCACGGTATGCGGAGAGTCGCCTGGCGGGAGCTCGGCGTTGTGGATCACTGGCGCCGCTACCTCGCCAACCCGCACGCCTACCTCCGGCACATCGTCGAACCGTAAGCGAGTCCCCCTTAGCCCCCGTCACCTGGCAACGCAGAAGACCCGGCTCCCGGCTTTGCCAACACAACGACGTCTGCCCGGCAGTGCCTCCAGGCATCGCCCGCTCCCTGTGAGAACTCCCCCGGGAGCCACCGGTCTCGGGGGCGCCAGGCGCGGCGCAGTGCTCTCCTATGCCCGGTAGTACGGATTACGCGGGCGTCGGCGGCCGGCGGTTTCCCTTGATGGCCGAACCGACCGCAGTCATGCACGAAGAGCAGTAACGCTCCACCGCTGTCCCGCCACCACCTGCCGGGGGAAGGTGACGCTGGGGCGTCAGGTGCCGTCCGCACAGAGTGCTGGTCCTCACTTCCTTACTGATCACGTGCCAGACCAGGCCATCGAGGTCGCCTTCCGCCTCGGCGTGCATGTCGTACATCGGTGCGCCCTCCAGGCGAAGCCAGTCAACGGGGCCCACGCCCTCTGACGATGAGAGACCACCGCGCCCTGCCCTGCGAATCGGGATACGCCACCCAGAGGAAAGCCGCGTACGCAGACTGCCTGGCGCCGCCCCTGGCGCCCTCACGCCCTGTCCCACCGGCTCGATGCCGTGAGGTCAGGCGGCGGACAGTGCGAAGGCTGCGGGCATCTCAAGGTCATGGCTGCCCATCCAGCCCGGCCTTGCCGGGGCCATCCATCACGTGCACAACCGGCAACCCACTGCCGAACGCATAGGCAAGCGCCCGTCTCTGCAACGTCCCTGAAAAGCCTGGTTCGTGACTGCCTCTGGCCGGGGGCAGGCAAGTGAGAGTTCTGCACTTGGTCCGTGCTCCGGCCTGTCGGTCGGGCCGTTTCAGCCAAATGCCGTCCACACCACCAGGACCCCCACGGACTCCGTCAACAACGCGAGCGATCCGTATCCAAGGATCTGACCGACAGGCCGTATGGGGCGACCGGCGTCCGCGCGCAGAACCGTCATGTGCGCGGCCAGCGTGGCCGGCAGGGATGCGCAGAAGAGGACCGCCACGTACCCGAGCCAGCCGAAAGCTTCCCGCCAAGAGCCGAGCGCAGCGCCTTGCCCGTACAGAGCCACCACCAGCAGCGACAGGCCCACTGCGGACAGTGCTACCAGCATGGTTGCGGCTGCCACCCACCACCAGCGCCTTCCACTGCCCCAGCGCTTTTCGAGCCAGTGCCCAAGAGCAACAGAAGGCAGCACGCATGCGGCGGTTATCAGCGAGCCGGCAAAGAGGAGAGCCGGCAGAATCACGGGCAGGACAAAGACTGTCCTCGCCTCTGGCACCACTCCGAAAAGCGGCATCGCCAGTAACAGACCACAGCCTTCTATCCACAGCACAGCCATCGAGACCGACGACGGTGCGGCTCCCTGCTCCTGCCGGATGCCCCCACGCGACAGCTGCGCCATCTCTCCCCCTGTTCGGTACTCATCATCGCTGACAGGGCAGACACGGAAGCCTTCGCCTCAGGCAGAACGGTCGGCCAAGACCGCGCCGAACGAAGGCCCCTTGTCCATGCAGAGCCATCGGCCGGCCGTAAAGGTGAGCCGGATGCGGTTTTCGATGCGCATACCGCTCTTGCCAGTAACGCGGCCCGACGAAGGCGGCTGGACAGTCAGGGCACGGACCATGCCGCACTCACTTCCGGAAAGGGCGACGGCGACGGCTTCCTCGAGCAGCTGCCGGTTGCGGGGTTGCTGCGCGGCATTCAGGGCCGAGAAGCAGAACGGGACCAGGGAGCGGCGGAGCTCCCTGGCCCCGTGGGCGTTCGGCCGGCGGGCCCATCAAGTAAGGCTGTCCGGGGTACGGCACACCGGCCGGTGATCCGCCTCCCCCGCCGGTGTTGCGTAATCCCTGCGTGAGGTCAGAATTGCCGGGTGCGGTGCTCGTCGAGGACCGTTCGCGCGGTCTGCACAAGTTTCGCGTTGCCCTCTGCGGCCGAGCCGTCCGGCAGTATCAGCACGTCCTCCAAACCGATCCTGGTGTCCAGTCCCAGGGCGGCTGCCGCTCGCAGCACGGGCCAGGCCCCGCCGTCTTCACCGTGCAGCAGCAGAGGCACCGAGAGATCTTCCCCGAGCTCCCGCACCAGGGCCGCGGCCGTGACCGCTGCCGTGCCCGGACTGGTCTCGATGACCTCGGCGAGCACGCGCAGCACCCGGTGGGCCAGTGACCAGGTACGGAGCCGGCGGGGCCCGTCGGTCCCCGACCAGATGCCGGCCTCGATACCGATGCCACGCTCCAGCAGCACACCCGCCGCTGCGCCGCGTCCGCGACCGGATCGCCAGGGAATACGCGCAGCCGCTGAATGTGGGGGCGCTCGCCCATGATGTGAACATGTCCGCCGGGCACCTGAGTCGGCAGTTCCGGGCCCCCTACGGTGAGTCGCCGTACACGTACCTGATGACACGTCGCATCGAGAGGGCGCTGGCGTTGCTGCGGCGGTGTTAACTCAGCGTCACCGAGGTCTGCTTCGCGGTCGGTTGCGCGTCGCTGGGCACGTTCACCACCCGCTTCAACGAGCTGGTCGGCATGCCGCCCGGGGCCTTCCGGCGCCAGGCGGCGGATGCGGCGGCCGACCATGCCGATGCTGCGGGTACGGCCCGCGATGCAGGGTCGGCGATCAAGGTGGAGGGGATGCCGGCGTGCGTGGCGAAACACGTCTCAAGACCGGTCAGGAATCGAGAAGCCCCGGACGCCGCGCAGCCCCTAGCGTGATGGTCATGGCAACCACCACTTCCACCGCAGCCAACACGTCCCTCGCGTCCGTCACCCTTGAGGTGGCCGACCCCGAGGCCGCACGCTGCTTCTACAGCGCCTTCGGCGTGGACACGTACATACGCCTGCGGGCGTCCGAGGCGCACTCCACCGGATTCCGCGGCTTTACCCTGGCGCTCACGGTGTCCGGGCCGGCCACCGTCGACAGCTTCGTCGGCGCCGCCGTGGACGCCGGTGCCACGGTGCTGAAGCCCGCCGCGAAATCGCTGTGGGGCTACGGCAGCGTCGTCCAGGCGCCGGACGGGACGATCTGGAAGATCGCGACCTCGGTGAAGAGGGACACCGGCCCCGCCACCCGCGAGATCGACGAGGTCGTCCTGCTGCTCGGCGTCGAGGACGTGAAGGCCACCAAGCAGTTCTACGTCGGCCGGGGCCTGACCGTGGCCAAGAGCTTCGGTGGCAAGTACGCCGAGTTCGCCCCCGGTCAGTCCAGCCCCGTCAAGCTGGCGCTGTACAAGCACCGTGCCCTTGCCAAGGACCTCGGCGTCCCCGCCGACGGCACCGGCTCGCACCGCATCGTCCTCGGCAGCACCGCCGACACCTTTACTGACCCGGACGGGTTCGCCTGGGAGGCTGCCGCGTCGCTCGCCCCCACGCCGTCCTGACTCCCGGCCCCGCACTCCCGCCCCGCCTGACCCTGTACGAGAGGAAACTTGCCATGCCGTCCACCAAGCCGCCCGCCGAGGACTCCGGCACGACCACCGAGAAGTACAACGGATTCACCGCCGAGGAGCGGGCCGCGATGAAGGAGCACGCACGCGAGGAGAAGAAGGCGGCGGCTCGGCGCGGTTCGTCCCGGGCGGAGAAGGAAGCGGCGGCGGAGCGGGACGTGCTCGTGAAGATCGCCGAGATGCCGGAGGCGGACCGGGTCCTCGCCGAGCGGATCCACGCCATCGTCAAGGCCGCCGTCCCGGACCTCGCGCCCAAGCTCTGGTACGGGATGCCCGCGTACGCCAGAGACGGCAAGGTCGTCTGCCACTTCCAGAGCGCGCAGAAGTTCAAGTCGAGGTATGCCACGCTCGGCTTCAGCGACCAGGCGGCACTCGACGACGGCGCCATGTGGCCGACCGCCTACGCCCTGCAGGAGCTGACCGCAGCCGACGAACAGCGCATCAGCGCGCTCGTCAAGAAGGCGGTGGGCTGAGGCCATCCGGAGCGGAATCGTCGGCGGATGGCACATTCGCGACTGCCGACCCGGCGCTGCCGGAGGTACTGGCCGAGCTGGCGGCGGCGCGAGCGGACGAGAGGGACGCCGACACCGTCAACCGGGAGCTGTCTATCGCGCGCAAGGCGATCGGCTGGTGGCAGCGCCAGGACTGGATCAGTTGTGACCCGGCGATCGGCATCGAGCGGCCGGCACCGCCCGACCGCACCAAGGCCCTCGCCGAGAACCAGATCGCCGCCCTGTGGCGGCTGGACGCCGGGCTGAGAGACAAGACGTTCTGGAAGATGCTCTATGAATCGGCGGCCAGAGCCAACGAGGTGCTGTGCCTGAACGTGGAAGACCTGCACCCGCAGGACAAGCGCGGCAAGGTCACATCGAAGGGCGGGGCGGCCGAGTGGATTCACTGGCAGTCCGGCACCGCCCAGCTGCTGCCCCGGCTGATCGCCGGACGCACCCGCGGCCCGCTCTTCCTCACCGGCCGCAAGGCGCCCGCGGGCACCGCGACGCTGGACGTATGAGAGGAGACAGGCCGGGCCCGCCTGTCCTACCGCCGGGCGGAGGAGATCTTCGAGGAGAACACCCGGCTGCTGGCCAACCCCCTCGCCCGCAAGGAAGACGTCGAGGAGCTGGAGGGCTTCACGCTGCACCGGCTACGGCACTCCGCGCTGACGCACGATGCCGAGCGGGGCACCTCCACCACCCCGATGCTGCCGGCCCGCTCCCAGCACGCTTCCGTCCGCTCCCTGGAGCGGTACGCCCGCCCCGGCGTCGACTCGGTTGCGGCCCACGTCGCCGCATCCGACCCGGCCGCCCGCCGCCGGGGCTGATCACAGCGGGCTACGGCACGTTTCCGGTGTACTCCGGTTGGCCTCCTTCCTGAGGGTTCCTTCGCTGAGTCCTGCTCCCCGCGCACGCGGGGGTGGTCTCCAGTCGTAGGAAGCGCAAGTCGACTTGCGCTGCTCCCCATGCCCTTGCCCAGTGCGGAGGAGCTTTGGTCGTAAAAGGCACAGCGTTCTTAAGGAGCAGATCTGGCAGATCTACTAGATTGGGTCAGGGCGGCGTCCGTGCGTGTCAGACGGCGTCCAACGTCACAAGTTCTGGCGCAGACTCAGCTGGACCAGTGGGCCGTTCCGTGAGTGGCTCATGATCAGCTGATCTTGTGGAGGACTCAACTGGCCAGCCTGGCAGTTGCTCAGTGGAAGGATGTCGCATGACGACTGCGCCTGCCGACTACAACGCCGGCGTGGACCCGGAGCGAGCGTTGAAGTATGCGGTTCAACGCATCAAGGGTGACCGTGCCCAGATCGTGGAAGGGGTTATCGAGCCGGTGTCGCCGACCTGGGACCATGAAGCGGCCGCAGAGGCGATCCGTGATCAAATCCGTCCACGCGCCCGCGAGCTCGGCTGTGTTACGGGTTCAGGGAACCTGGATCTCCCTGGGTCATCGAACTGGTACGTACCGGATATTGCAGTAGTCCCCGCTGCCGCAGCAAAGGGCGCCGGCGCTCTCCTGCCGGAAGACACGCTCCTGATCGTTGAGGTGACTTCGGAGTCCAACGGCGAAACGGACCGTGTGGTGAAGAGGAAACGCTACGCCGAGTACGGTGCACCCCTCTTCCTGCTGGTTGACCGACAGGAGCGCAGCCTGACCTTGTACTCAGAGCCGGGCCAGCTCGGCTATACGCGAGCCGACGGGCCGCACCCGTATGGCACGCTGATTCGATTGCCTGCGCCGTTCGACTTGAACCTGGACACCCAAGGGCTTGGAGAGTAGTGGTTATTACATCTGACGGCCTGATTCTCTGAATCGCCTGTCCCGGCATGCGGGTATGGTCCCTGCCCGCCCAACCTCCCCGTTTCGGTTGGGTCGGCGAGCTGGGTTGGCTGTGGAGGGTCATGGCTGTCGGCGGGTGGGCATGGCTGGAGGCCTGGCGCTCGGGTCGGGTGCTCCGGGGTTCCTCGGGTCGTGGGTGGGCAGAAGCAGCGCCGTTGGTCAGGTGGCTGGCCTCGGCAGGGCCGCGAGGCAGGCGAAAGCGTTCGCCAGCTCATGCCGCCAGGGCCAGCCGGCGGCGATCCGTAGGTGGAGGCGGTGGCCTCCACGGGTGATGCGGGCGGCTGCGTGCAGCAGCCGGTAGCGGAGCTTCTTCGGCTCGGCGGAGGCCAACTCGCCGCCCAACAACAGGGTCTGAGCCCAGGCGAGTAGATCGACGGCGGTCAGGGACAGCTCCAGCCAGGCGGCGTTGATCTGGAAGCGGCGGGAGGGGAAGCGTCCGAAGCCAGTGGTCTTTCCGCAGCGGATGCAGTCCTCGACGCGGGCGTGCGCCCGGTGGCGGACCTCCAGATGCGGCAAGGAGCCTTCGCCGTGCGGGGCGTCGGTGAGGAAGGCCTGGTGGCGCATGCCCTCGTCCAGATCGAACAAGGACAACTGGGAGCCGGGGTGAGGGCGCTCGCGCCGGACGATGATCCGGGTGCCGTCCGGGTGTTCCGCTAGGCACTGTTTCGCGGATCATGTTCGGAGCCAGATGACGAGGGTTGCGAGGGTGACGGTGCCGAGGTAGATGTAGGCGCGTTTCTCGTAGCGGGTGGCGACGGCGCGGAAGCCTTTCAGACGGTTGATTGCGCGTTCGACGGTGTTGCGCTT
>NZ_JBSFUB010000098.1:0-25742 GCF_053591575.1 Streptomyces altiplanensis
AGAGGCGGCAGGACGCGACAGCGCGGTGGGCGCGCTCGTACCGCACCCTCAGCGGAACGCAGAAGGTCGAGCGGGTGAACCAGCCGGTACGCGGTCTCACCGTCGCCTACACGCAGCCGGACGGCACCGGCAGGGAAGTCGTGCACGGTGTCGACATCGACGTACGCGCCGGTGAAATCGTCGGCCTGGTCGGCGAGTCCGGTTCCGGGAAGACGCAGACCGCCTTCTCCGTCCTCGGCATCCTGCCCGAAGGCGGACGGGTCTGCGGCGGCAGCATCACCGTCAAGGGGCAGGAAGTCGTCGGCCTGCCCGAACGCGCCCACCGGGCGCTGCGGGGCACCACCGTCGCGTACGTCCCGCAGGAACCCATGAGCAACCTCGATCCGGCCTTCACCATCGGCAGCCAGCTCATGGAGCCCATGCGCCACGCTCTCGGCATCTCCCGCAAGGAAGCGGCCCGCCGCGCCGTCGACCTGCTGCGCCTGGTGGAGATCCCCGATCCCGGGCGCGCCTTCGGCCTGTACCCCCACGAGATCTCCGGCGGCATGGCCCAGCGCGTCCTCATCGCCGGCGCGATGTCCTGCGACCCCGAACTCCTCATCGCCGACGAGCCCACCACCGCACTCGACGTACGTGTCCAGGCAGAGGTACTCGACCTGCTGCGCCGTCTGCAGAGGGACCGCGGCCTCGGCGTGCTCCTGGTCACCCACAACCTCGGCGTCGTCGCGGACCTGTGCGACCGTGTCGCCGTGATGAACGCCGGCCGGATCGTGGAGACCGGCACCACCGAGCAGGTGCTCCGTACCCCCCGGGACCCCTACACCCGTACCCTGCTCGGCGCCGTCCTCGACGAGGCCCCGGCGCGCGCCCCCTGGCAGCCCCGAGAGGCGAGGAGCACCACCGCATGACCGTCACCGAAGCCACCGCCCTCCCGGACGCACTGCTCTCCGTGCGAGACCTGCGGGTCTCCTTCCCCGGCAAGGGCTGGCGCGCCCCGCGCACCGAGGTGCTCAAGGGTGTCTCGCTCGACATCCGGCCCGGCGAGACCCTGGGCCTCGTCGGTGAGTCGGGCTCGGGCAAGACCACCATCGGCCGCGCGGTCCTCGGTCTCGTACCGGTCCGGTCGGGAACCGTCACCTTCGCGGGAGAACGCATCGACCAGGCGGGTGTCGCCCGCCGCCGCGGGCTGAGCCGCGACCTCCAGGTCATCTTCCAGGACCCCTACACCTCCCTGAACCCCTCCCTCACCATCGGGGACACCCTGGCCGAGCCCCTGCTCGGCCACGGCGTCAGCGCCAGGGAGGCACGCGGCCGGGTCGGCGACCTGCTCGCCCGCGTCCGCCTTCCCTCCGACGCCGCGGCCCGTCTGCCCCGCGAGTTCTCCGGCGGCCAGCGCCAACGCGTCGCCATCGCCCGCGCGCTGGCCCTGCGGCCCCGGCTCGTCATCTGCGACGAGCCGGTGTCCGCGCTCGACCTCACCACTCAGCGGACCGTCCTCGACCTCCTCCTGGAGATCCAGGAGGAGACCGGTGTCTCCTACCTCTTCGTCACGCACGACCTGTCGGTCGTACGTTTCATGAGCCACCGGGTGGCGGTGATCCGCCACGGGAACATCGTCGAGACGGGCGACGCCCGCACGGTCACGACCGAGCCGCGGCACCCCTACACCCGGGCTCTGATGCTCTCCGCCCCCGTGGCGGACATCGCCGAGCAGCGCCGTCGCAGGGAGACCGCGCGACGCCTCGGCCGGGAGGACCGTTCAGCCGCTGGAGGCGGGTGAGTGGTACGCGCATCCGGTCGGCGCCGGGCCGGTACGGGGAGAACCTGGCCGGCACCTCGGTCAGGTGGGGTGCCGGCCAGGGGCTTCGGGGGTCAGGCGGCCGCGCCGCCGCCCTGCGTGATGCGGGTGATCGCTTCCAGGGTGAGGGCCCGGTCGTGAGGTTCGGTCTCCAGGGCACGGTGGATGGACAGGCCCTCGATGAGCGCGTCGAGCTGACGGGCCGTCGCCGGGTCGAAGTGCCACCGCAGGGCACGGCGGCTGCGGCTCATCCATTCCCGGGTCAGCTCGCGGTAGGCGGGTTTGCGGGCGGCGAGGGTGTACAGCTCGTGGGTGAGGACCAGTTCGCGCTGGTTGCCGCTGGACAGGTGGTGGACCAGGTCGGCGATCGCCTCACGGGCCTCGTCGGGTGTGGTGGCGGCCCCGAGACGCTCCTCGAAGACGGCGACGATGCTGCTGGAGAAGCGGGTGAACGCCTCGCGCAGCAGCTCGTCCATGCTGCCGAAGTGGTACGTCATCGATCCGAGCGGTACTCCGGCGCGGGCGGCGACCTTGCGGTGCGAGGTGCCGGCGACCCCTTCTTCGGCGATCAGGTCGAGCGCGGCGGTGATGATGCGCTCCCGCCGCTCGGGGTCGTTCTGTCCGGTCGCCACGGTGTGCTCCTCCACTGGAACCTGTACTAGATCGAACGGATCACCCGGGCCGGATTGCCCACAGCGACCACATTGGCGGGTACGTCCTTGGTGACGACGGCTCCGGCGCCGATGACGCTGTTGTCCCCGATGGTCACCCCGGCCAGGACGATCGCCCCGCCGCCGAGCCAGACATTGTCGCCGATCACGATCGGCTCGGCCGCCTCCAGTTTGTCCCGGCGCGGTTCCGGATCCACGGGGTGGGTGGGGGTGAGCAGCTGCACGTTCGGGCCGATCTGGCAGTCGCGGCCGATGGTGATGGGGGCCACGTCCAGAGCGGTGAGGCTGTAGTTGATGAACGTGTCCTCGCCGACCGTGATGTACGTGCCGTAGTCGACGAAGAGCGGCGGCCGGATGTGGGCGCCGGCGCCGAGACCGCCGAGGAGCTCGGTGAGGACGGGCCGGGCTGCGTCGGCGTCCTCGGCGTACGCCGCCTGGTACCGGGCGGTCAGGCGCACGGCGCGCTGCTGGGCCTCGGCGATGTCGGGGTCGTCGGCGATGTAGAGGTCTCCGGCGAGCATCCGCTCACGGTTGGTACGGGGGTCTCCCGCGAAGTGGTCCGTCATGCGTACGATCGTACACTCCAAGGCGTACGATCGTACGCTCCTAGCCCTCTATTCGTCTGCCGAGGCCCCGACGCCATGGATTCCGCCACCCGCCGCCGACGCGCCGGACTGTTCCTCTTCATGCTGGCCGCCGGCACCGGCATGGCCTCCTGGGTGGCCCGCACCCCCGCGGTCCGGGACGTGCTGGACGCGTCCACCGGCACGATGGGGCTGGTGCTGTTCGGGCTCTCCACCGGTTCGATGGCCGGGGTCACGGCCTCCGGCCCCCTGGTGCGCCGTTACGGGTGCAAAGTGACGATCGGCGCGGGCGCGGCGCTGATCGTCACCGGTCTCCTGGTCACCGCCGCCGGCACGAGCCTGTCGCTCGCGAGCGGCGTCTTCTGCGGGCTGGCGCTCTTCGGTTGCGGAATGGGGCTGGCCGAGGTCGCGTCCAACATCGAGGGCGCGGCCGTCGAGAGCATCGTCGGCCGCCCCGTCCTGCCGGTACTGCACGGCTGCTTCAGCCTGGGCACGGTGGCCGGGGCGCTGCTGGGCATGGGTCTGACCGCGGCGCGGTTCCCCGTGGGCCCGCACCTGTCGGCCGTCGCGGTGCTCGTCGCCGCCGCCGGCGTCCGGGCCGTGCTGTCGCTCCCGCACGGCGTGGGGAGGGAGGCGGCCGGTGCCGTGGGCGATACGCCCGGACACGGCGGCCTGCGCGGGCAGATACGGGTGTGGCGGGACCGGCGGCTGGTGTTCATCGGAGTGATCGTCCTGGCCATGGCCTTCGCGGAAGGGGCCGCCAACGACTGGCTGCCCCTGCTCATGGTCGACGGCTACCACGTGAGCGCCACCGCCGGTTCGCTGACCTTCCTGGCCTTCGCCTCGTCGATGACGCTCGGCCGATTCGCCGGTGGCCCTCTCCTGGAACGCTTCGGCCGGGTCCGTGTCGTGCGGTTCGGCGCGGTGACCGCCGCGGCCGGGCTGCTGCTGGTGATCGTCTCGCCCAGCCCGCTCGTGGCGGGCGGAGCCACCGTGCTGTGGGGGCTGGGCACCTCGCTCGGGTTCCCGGTCACCCTCTCCGCGGCGGGCGACCATCCGCACGACGCCGCGGCACGGGTCGGCGCCGTCGCCACCGCCGGCTACGTCGCCTTCCTCGTCGGCCCGCCCGCCCTGGGGTTCCTCGCCGACCACATCGGCCTCCGGCTCGCGATGACCGTCGTCCTCGTCCTGCTGATCGCCGCCACCGCGCTCGCCGGAGCACTCGGCACCGCGGACCGGTGCCCGGAGAAGCCGCGCGAACGTGCCCGGCCGTGAAGCCTGCCGGGAATCCGTGACCCCGGAGTCCGGCTGAAGCCCGCACCGGAGAAGCCGCCCGGCAGGCAGGCGTGGGACGCGCGGCGCCTCTTGTCCATCCGTGCCGGCACCCGTATTCCGGTTCTGTTCGCACCTGGCAACATGAGCCTTCGCCGCGCTCGGTCGCCTGTCCGGTCCCGCCGCGCGGCGCACCGCCATTGCCGAGAACGAACAGACAGAGGGGGAACGGGCTGTGCCTGCTCCACGGATGCGTACGACACCGCTGCCCGGAATCGGGGTCCAGTACGACCTCACCACCCGCGAACACCGCCATCTGTCGGTGATCGCGCACCGGGACGGCACCCGGACGGTGAACGTCTACCGGGCCGACGATCCGGATGCGTGTGCGCAGTCACTGCATCTGACGGGTGCGGAGACGGCGTCGCTGATCGACGCGTTGACACCGGCCCATCACAGCCCGAACCTGCTGCACACCACCGATCTGGGCCTGGTCGCCGAGCGGATCGAGCTGTCCGCGCACTCCCACTGGAACGGCCGGGTGCTGGGTGAGACCCGGATGCGCACCGAGACCGGTGTGTCGGTGGTCGCGGTCCTGCGCCGTGCGGAGGCACGCCCCTCACCCGCTCCGGACTTCCGCCTCGCCGGCGGGGACACCCTCATCGTGATCGGCACCCGTGAGGGCGTCGACGCGGCCGCCGCGATACTGGGACGGGATTGATCGCCTGTGCACTCCGCAGTCTTCCTGATCGAGTTCGGCGCGATCATCCTGGGCCTGGGCCTGCTGGGCCGGGTCGCGGGCCGCTTTCACTTCTCCCCCATACCTCTCTACCTGCTGGCCGGACTCGCCTTCGGCACCGGCGGCTTCGTCCCCCTCGGCGCGAGTGAGGAGTTCGTCGCGATCGGCGCCGAGATCGGCGTCATCCTCCTGCTGCTGATGCTGGGGCTGGAGTACACCGCCAGCGACCTCGTCTCCAACCTCAAGACCCAGTACTCCGCCGGGCTGGTCGACTTCGCCCTCAACGCCGTACCCGGCGCCCTGGCCGCGCTGCTGATGGGCTGGGGTCCGGTCGCCGCGGTCGTACTGGCCGGAGTCACCTGGATCTCCTCGTCCGGCGTCATCGCCAAGGTGATGGGAGACCTGGGCCGGCTCGGCAACCGCGAGACCCCGGTGATCCTCAGCATCCTGGTCCTCGAAGACCTGGCCATGGCCGTGTACCTGCCCATCATCACCGCCCTGCTGGCCGGGGTGAGTCTGGCCGCCGGCAGCGTGACGCTGGCCATCGCCCTGGGCGTCGCCGGCGCGGTGCTGTTCGTCGCCGTCCGCTACGGCCGGCTGATCTCGCGCTTCGTCTCCAGCGACGACCCGGAGAAGCTGCTGCTGGTCGTCCTCGGCCTGACCCTGCTGGTCGCCGGGATCGCGCAGCAGCTCCAGGTGTCGGCCGCGGTCGGTGCGTTCCTGGTCGGCATCGCCCTGTCCGGCGAGGTCGCCGAAGGCGCCCATACGCTGCTGAGTCCGCTGCGGGACCTGTTCGCGGCGGTGTTCTTCGTCTTCTTCGGCCTGCACACCGACCCCGCGAGCATCCCGCCGGTGCTGCTGCCCGCGCTCGCGCTCGCAGTGGTGACCGCGTGCACGAAGATCGCCACCGGCTACTGGGCTGCGAAGCGGGCCGGCGTCGGGGTCAAGGGGCGCTGGCGCGCGGGCGGCACGCTGGTCGCCCGCGGTGAGTTCTCCATCGTCATCGCCGGCCTCGCGGTGACCGCCGGGATCGAGCCCGCCATGGGACCGCTGGCCACCGCCTACGTCCTCATCCTGGTCGTGATCGGTCCGCTCACCGCCCGCTACACCGAACCCCTGGCAGTCTGGATCACCCGTCGCCGCACCCCGGAAAAGCCCCGCCTGTCCGGGGTGCCGTTGCCGACGAGGTCCCCGGAGGCGGTCCAGGACCAGGACCCGGCCGGCCGCGCGTGACCGAGGTCGCCGGGGCGGCGCGCAGCGGCACGGTGTGCGTGCCGGTGAGCGCCGCCCCGGCCGTCCGCCAGTTCCGTGCGCCGGCACAGGCAGTCATGACCACCGTCGAACTCGCGGTGGGCAGCATCGTCGTAACCGGCGGCGACGAGGACCTCGCGAAGGCACCGGGCCGCGGGAAGGGCCACCCATTCGTGTTCTCCGAAGGAGAGCCTGAAACGCACCGGCAGGCGCGGTTCTTCGGCGATGCGGCCGGTGAGCCACTCCGCCTGCGGCCCGTTGGGCCACCAGAACGAGCCCGACCGGGCGAGGGCCCCGCCGAAGCGGTGGGGCTCCGAGAGCGCGACGCAGGCGAGCTGCGCCCACCGTGTGGCGGCGTCCGAGGATCATCCTGGCTCGCTCCACCCTGCGCGACTGGAACGCCTTTCCGTACAGGGCGGTTCAGGGCACTGTCTCCCTGGCGGCAGCACGCCCCGCTCCCGCGGGAGGCCGGCGACGTCGGGGACCTGTTGCCGGGTCTCGGTATCCCGGCAGCGGCGGTTGGCGTATCGGCGCACTGATACGTCCAGTTCCTGAACAGTTCTCGCGGGGCTCGATCCGGCGCGCTCGATCCGGCGCTCAGGCTGTCGGCCAGCAGCCGCAGTTCGCCCCCTGGCCGTCACCGACTCCGGGCCCGCCGACACGACCCATGACTCGTCACCCTGGCCGCGGAGCAGTGCCACCGTATCGAACCGTGCTTCTCCGCAAGCGTGGTGAAGCACCGTGAAGCGCTGTGCCGCCCTGCCGGTCCGGCGCACTGACAGGAGTTCGGGGCGCCGAGCCGGGAACGCCCCCACGCGGCCGGGCCCGGCCCGGAAATTTGAACGCGGACTGAACAATCTGCTGCCGGACGTCTTGACTGCCCGTCACTCCGGCCACATATTACGTGCCAGTACAACTGGCCAGTAACTGCGCGCAGTGCCCTCACACCTTCGACGGCAGGCGAACGGGACCGCCTTGCCGCCGGTCTCGTACGCCTTCCGGCCTTTCCCGGCGGCAGAAGGCGTCCACTCCTTCTCTTCGCCATGAGAGGCAGCGCCATGCGATCAGTCTCATCGAGCCGCCGCACCCGCACCCTTCTCGCCGCCACCGCAGCCGTCCTGGCCACCACGACGGCCCTCGGCGCGAGCCCCGCCCTTGCCGCGGAAGCCCCGGTCGACCGCTATGTCGCTCTGGGGGACTCCTACGCCTCGGGAGCCGGCGTTCCGGACCAGGTCGACTCCGCCTGCACACGCTCCAACCGCAACTACCCCGCCCTGGTCAACGCCGCGCTCGCGCCCACCGCCCACAAGGACGTCACCTGCGGAGGCGCCACCACCGTGCACATGACCTCGGCGCAGAACAGTTCCGCACCACCGCAGTTCGACGCGCTGAGCGCCGACACCGGCCTGGTCACCCTGACCATCGGCGGCAACGACATCGGCTTCGCCAACATCATCCTGCGCTGCGTGAGCCTCGGAGTGTTCAATCCCGTCGGCTCGCCCTGCAAGAACAGCTACACCTGGACCGGCACCGACCAGCTCGCCTCCACCATCAACGCCACCGCGCCCAAGGTCGCCGCCGCCATCGACGGCATCCGCCAGCGCGCCCCCCGGGCCAGGATCCTGGTCACCGGCTACCCCGCGATCCTTCCCGACGACGGCAGCAACTGCCCCTCGGTCGTCTCGATAGCCAAGGGCGACGCCCCCTGGCTGAGAGACACCCACAAGCGTCTCAACACCATGATCGCCAGTCAGGCCGCCGCGCACGGCGCCCAGTACGTCGACACCTACACCAAGTCCGTCGGCCACGACATCTGCAAGCCGGCCAAAACCCGCTGGATGGAGCCTCTCTTCACCAGCGCCGCCGCACCGTTCCACCCCAACGCGGCCGGTGAGCGGGCGATGGCCGACGCCGTCCTCACCGCCGCCCGCTGATCGGCTCTCACCCCCATGGCCCGGTGCGGCAACACAGGCCGACGCGCCGTACCGGGGCCACGGCCGCACCGACTGCCGGTGCCGCTGAGCCGGTCCGTACGCCCTGGTGACGGGGGCGGCATGCCTCCCTGCGCCGAGAGACCGCACACAGGGAAGTGAGGTCCTCGCCCCCACCTGGTCGGCGGTCACCACCAGTAGGCGGGGTACCTCGGCGCCGTGCGGCGGATGCGGGAGGCGGCGTATTCCGTCAGGACGAGAAGGACGGTGGCCCCGAGCAGGAGGGGGACGAACCGGGCGGGCGCGGGAGTCTGGAGCACGATGACGACGGCAGTGGCACAGGCGGGTGAGTGCGGGGTACGGGCGGCCATCATCAGGGCCAGCGTTACACCGGCCGCCACGGCGGCGGCCCATGCGCTGCTGCCCGCTGCGGCCAGGACGCCGTAGCCGACGGCGGCGCCGAGCAGGTGGCCGACGACCACGCTGCGGGGCTGGGCCAGCGGCAGGGTGGGGGCACTGTGCACGAGGGCCGCGCTGGCGGCCAGCGGCGGTATCAGGACCGGTTCGTGGATCATCGCGCCGATCGCGACGAGTCCCAGCAGGACGGCTGTCGCGGCGCTGACGCTGTGGAAGGCGGCCCCGGGGGTGGGCCGGGCCGGAGCCCGCCCGGCCGCCTTGCGCCGGCGGGGCGCCTCGATGGCGGTTTGGGCGGGTTCGGGGACGGCTTGGGCGGGTTCGGGACGCGGGGCGGTGCCGATGCTCATGTGAGGTGTTTCCGGGAGAGGCGGCCGGGGGCCGGGCAGGGGCAGAGCGGAGGACGGGGGAAGACGGGCTGTGCGGAGTGCTGTGATCGACAGTCTGCCCGCCTCTGCGCCCGCGTCCTGGTTCGGCCGGCGCAATCGCACACGACCTTATCGCTCAGGTTTGCGACGGAATGATTCGGGTCGGCCGAGCCGCTTGCCGGAGCAGCGCATGGGCCGCCGCCGGGCCGGACGGAGCCCCCGGCACCGCTCACGCCCGGGGCGCCCCGGGCTGCGTCCGTACCGCCCCGGCCACCGTGCTCGTCACCGTCGGGGCAACATCCCGGCCGTGCCCCGCGAACGCCGCACCGCCACGACACCTACGCGATCGGCATGACCCTCACGGGCGTACAGACGTTTCACCACCGCGGTGAGCAGCGGCACTGCCTGCCCGGTGAGAGGCACGTCCTCCACCCCGACGAGCTCCGTGACGGGGCGGCCGTAGGCGTACTCCTGCCCGCGCCGGCTCCGGAGACCGCCGAGCGGACCACCGCTCCCAGCAACTCCCGTCAGGGCTGCGGCGGGTGGAACGCCTCCTGCGCCCACCGCTGCCGCCCCTTCGCGACCGTGCCCGCGAGCGGAATCCTCTTCGAGGACGGCCCCCGGGCACGGTCGCGGTCAGGCCGGGCAAGCATCAACCGGGCTGGTCGCTGTCCTTCAAGGTGCCCCATCCGTGCCAGCGGTCGATCTCGATCCACGCGCTGACCCGGCGGCGGTCCCGCTGTGCGTACGGCTTGCCGAGGTAGTGCTGGGACAACCGGTCGGCGTCGGCCAGCCCCTCGTCCTCGCTGAGTTCGGTGACGCGCCCGACGATGCTGATGTGCGTGTACCAGTTGCCCTCGTCGAGCACGGTGAGCGACACCCGCGGGTCGTTGCGCACATACTCCAGGCGCTTGCGTCCCTCGTCCATGTTGACCAGTACCCGGCCGTCCTCCCAGAGGTACCAGGTGGCCGTGGACACCGGCTGGCCGTCCGGGCGCAGAGTCGTGACAACGGCCGGATTGGCCTTCGTCAACATCGCGACTGCCTCTTCGGGAAGCGGTGGTTTCGACATGGGACATCCTCCGTCATGTGCTGCTGCGAGCCGTGGCCACCCTCGCACGCGCAACGGGTCGAGCGCTTCGGCGCAGTGTCGTTGCGGGGCCGCCCACCCGGTTGGGGGAAGGCGCCCACCGGTACGCGTGCTTCTGGAAAGACATGCGCCGGACAATGCGGATGAGGTCCACAACAGCTGCCCGAACGGATCGCACGAGCCGTCGCGCGATGTCTGCTGGATGCCCCCGCGGATGCCCCGGCGGTTTCGCCGCAATGTCATGCCATCGCCGCACGACGGCGTGGTGATGGGCTGCGTGGTGATGGGCTCCTTCACCTCCGGGCAGTGACGCCGGTCCCGTACCAGATCCCGATCCGCCAGGGAACCGGACGTCATCCCTGGGCGGTTTCCGAGAAACCCTCTTCCGCGAAAATCTCTTCCGAGACTCCCTGGAAGAAGCCCTCCGCCAGCTCGTCCAGCTTCACCTCGGTGGCTCCGGCCGGAGCCGTGGCCTTTTCGCCCCTGCCCATCCGCAGCACCAGCGCGAACTTCTCGACCTTCGCGTTCTCCGCCAGCTCGGCCAGGTCCACGGACACCTCGGTCAGCGCCCCGTTCCTGAGCGTGAAGTCGGCTGTGACCTTCTTGTCCGGCGCCTCCTTGAGGTCCTCGGCCGTGGGGAGCCCGGCACCCGACGGCAGTTCTTCCGCCAGCGGGCGGATCTCGTCGAACAGCTCGGTCAGCAGAGCGCGGAAGGGGGCGGTGGCCATGATGTGCTCGGTGCCGCCCTCCCCCTCGGAGGTCTTGAAGTCGACCTCCCGGGCGATGACCTCCCGGAGCGTCTTCATGAGCTTCTTCTGCACCTTCGCGTCGAGCGTGGGCTCCGCCGAGGGCTTCCCGCCTTCCGGCGCCCGCATCTCCTCCATCTCGTCGCGGGTCTTCTTCAATTCCTCCGTCGCGACCTTGACCCACTGACCACTGAGCATCTCCTTGAACGCACCGGCGCTCTCGGGCAGTTCTCCTGCGGACGGCAGGGGGATGCCCGTCATCTTCGCGAAGGCGTCCACATCGGCACGGAAGTAGGTGTACTCGCCGACCATCCGGTACTCGAACAAGTCACCGCCGGGACCGCTGAACTTGACGGCCATGCCGGTGAAGTCCTTGTCGTCGGACTCGTCGAACGGCTTCTTGGACCGCATGGAGACGGAGATCCGCGCGCCGCTGAACAACTCGGCCATCTCGTCCGGCATTTCCTCGCCGGGCTCCGCCTCGGCGTCAAGCGCCTTCAGCGTCTTCGCGTCGGCGTCCAGGTCCAGCTCGAAGGAGAGCGAGTGCTCCTTGCCGAGCTTGTCGAAGGCCCGGTCGAGCTTCTGCCCGGCGGACAGGTTCTCCACCGTGCCGCAGGCGGTGGAGCCGGCCAGGACCACGGTGGCGACGGCGGTGGCGGTCAGGGCCTTGCGTATCGCGGAAATGACGGTCTCCTCACGGGTGCGACCACGCGGGCGGTCACGTGGGCAGTCACGGAGAAGACCGGTGGAGTCCTCATAAGGTTGCACGTCATACATAGCTGTCGCGGGACGGGCAGCCGGACGCCGCCGGTTCAGCGGCACGGGCCGGCGAATTCCCGCAAGGTCCGCTCGTACCGGCCGTCGAAGCCCACTCGGGTGATGTCCTTGAGACGGAACTTCGTCGCGTCGGTGGCCCATCGCGCCCCTGGGTCGACTTCTCGCAACCGCAGCGATTTGGGCCGCAGGCCCGTCACCGTGCCGATCCAGCAGGCGTCCGGTACGTGCCGTTCGGCATGCAGCGAAATGAGGCCGAAGTCGCGGCAGGCGGCCTCCACCAGGGCGGGCAGGTCGTCCAGTGGGACCGCGTGACCGGGCATACGCACCGGCCACTGCCCCCGGCGGCGCAGTGCTCTGACGGTCAGGCTTGTTCCGTCACCCCGCCGACGGACCCTGGTGATGTCCGAGGTCCGGACCGCCGCCCAGCCGTCGAGCTGAACGTCCGTGCAGGGCGCCAGCAGGGTCCAGGCGGGGGTCGTGCCGACGACGAAGCCCTCGATCCGGTCCGCGGAACGGATCGACCGGTGGACGCGCACCAGGTCGCCCCTGCCGACCGCCCGGTCGAGCCGACGCAGGACGCGGTCGTGGTCGTGGTCGTCGTCCGTGGCGTCCTGCTGTGTCGCCTTCACGTTCTGCTTCTTCGTCATACCCGGATCCTGCACGGTTCGGGCAGGCCGGGTCATCCGGGTTTCGCCTGCACCGCCATGGCCCGGGGCGCGCGGGACTCGGCGGACCGTACCTGCCGGGCCACACCTGTCACACGGGCTGTGGCGCGAAGGGCAGCAGCTCGTCCTCACCCGGCTGGACGGCGATGCAGCTGTTCTCGGGAAGTTCGTTCCAGACCCCCGGAAGATCACCCAACGGCTCGGAGACGATGAGGCGGGTCTCGTCGGAGACCCCCTGCAGGAAAGCCAGGTCGGGGTGGAGAGCCCGCACGGCCTCCACCCTGCTGCTGACGAACAGCGACCGCGACGCCTCCTGGCTCGAGTACCGGAAAGCCCACAGCCGCTCACTGTCGGTCACCGCGATGGTCATCTGGAGGGGAAACTCCACGCCGTGCTCAAGAGCCAGCGTTTCGACCAGCCCGGCCATACGGGCGACGGCACCCGGGGCGTCCTGGTCCAGGCCCAGGGTGACCGCCAGGTAGAACATCACTTCCGAATCCGTCGACCCCTCCAGCGAGGAGAACAGCGCGGGATCGATGGCCATACAGAGGTCGCGCCTGATCCGGTGGAAGTCGGTGATCGCACCGTTGTGCATCCACATCCACCGGCCGTGGCGGAAGGGGTGGCAGTTCGACTGCTGCACGGCCGTGCCGGTCGAGGCGCGGACGTGGGCGAAGAACAGCGATGAGCGGACATGGTCCGCGATCTCCTGCAGGTTGCGGTTGTTCCAGGCAGGGCCGGTGTCCCGGACGATGGCCGGTGTGGCCGCGTCGGGCCCGTACCAGCCGATGCCGAACCCGTCGCCGTTGGTCGTCTCGACCCCCATCCGCGAATGGAGACTCTGGTCGATCAGGGAGTGGGCGGGCTTGTACAGAATGTCGCCGAGCAGGACAGGGGTTCCGGAGTAGGCGAGCCATCGGCACATGAAGAGCAGTCCCTTCCCGGTCGACACCCGCGCGGTCCCCGCCGGCCGCGGCGCCTGTCGTACGGCGCCGGACAGGTGTCCCGACCGGCTTGACGGCATGCTGCCGGTCGAGGCAGCTTCCCCGGCCGGGTGCCCCGCATCACCGGCCGAAAACAGCCGGCCGGATCACCCGCCGCGCGGTGACGCCCCGGGCGCGCGGTACGCCGTCGCGCTGCGCCGCTGAGGTCCGGGACGGAAACGTAGGAAGTTCAACCAGTTGCTCATGGTGTCTGTAAGCTTCTGCCGCTCATCAGCACTATCGAGGGGGGACCTCTCTTGCGTAAGCACCCTGTCATCGCGGTGTCCATAGCGGCCGGCGCACTGGCCGTCCTTGCCGCCACCCCGGCCCAGGCCGCCGAGTACTCCTCGGCGCTGAAGGTCCGCGGAGTCCAGTACGACGCACCCGGCCGGGACTCCAACAGCTGCTCCTCCGGCAACACCGACGAGGAATACCTGACGGTCAAGAACTACTCGTCCTCGGCGACTGTGAACCTCAAGGGTTACGTCGTCAAGGACGCCACCGGCAACCGCTTCGCGTTCACCGCCAACCACTACCTGCAGCCCGGCGACTACGTGAAGCTCCGGGGCGGCAACGGCACCGACTCCGACGCCAACAACGTGGTCTACCGCGACAACTGCAACTTCCTGTGGAACAACGACCGCGACACGATCTACCTGTACAAGCCCTCCGGCAGCCGCGCGGACGTCCACTCCTACAGCAAGAGCGGCAACGACCGCGACGGCAACGGCTACATCACCTTCCACTGACCGATCCCGATGCGTACGGGCCCCGTCTCCCCGGTGGGGAGGCGGGGCCCGCCCGGGACAAGCACCACGGCGAAACGCGCGCAGCCCCGCCCGCCGGCCGGCCGGAGCGCTCACCGGAGAACGCTGCGGCTCCGTCGGGACCTCCAGGCCATGTGTGTGCGGTCGGTGCCGTCGGCTGTATGGCGCCCCGTATCCCGGACGACGGTCGAGCGGTACGCGATCAGACCGCCCGGCGGACGTAATCTCACGCTATGTCCTCTGTTCCAGCTGCCGCTCAGGTGCTGGCCGTTCTCCGTTATCTCGCAGGCCAGGCCGGCCCCGTGCCGGCTGCGGCGATCAGCCGTGATGTCCGGCTGCCCCGGTCGACGACGTACCACCTGCTCGACACCCTCGCGCGCGAGGGGTTCGTTGTGCACCTGCCGGAGGAACGGCGCTACGGCCTGGGGGTCAGCGCTTTCGAGCTGGCGTCCGGCTACAGCCGCCAGGCACCGTTCCAGCGCCTCGCGCGGGTGCCGCTGGCGAAACTCGTCGACAGCACGGGGCACAACGCCCATCTCGCCGTGCTGCACGGCCGGGAGGTCATCTACGTCATCGAGGAACGGGCGCCGGGACGGGCGCCCCTGGTGACAGAGGTCGGTGTCCGGCTGCCGGCGCACCTGACCGCCAGCGGCCGGGCGGTGCTGGCGCGCCTGCCGCAGGCACAGGTACGAGCGCTGTTCCCGGACTCTTCGGCCTTCGTGCTGCGCAACGAGGCCGGACCGGAATCGTTGACCGCGCTCCGTCATCTCCTCGTGGAGGTACGCCGGCGCGGGTACGCCACGGAGGACGGCGAGGTGACGGCGGGCTTCTCGTCCGTGGCGGCCGCTGTTCTCGATCACACCGCACACCCGGTCGCCGGCGTGGCGGTCACCTTCCCGGCCCAGGAGGTCGGGCCCGGGCAGCAGCAGCGGATCGCCGCGCAGGTGACCCGTACCGCGAATCAGCTGAGCCGTCGTATCGGCGGAGTGGCCGACGCGCCGCACGGTGCGGGCGCAGGGGCCCGGGCGTCGTAGGGCCCGAGGAACCGGCGCCCCGTTCCGGCGCGGCGGTTGTGCGGGGCGTCCGGAGCGAACGGCCTTCCGCCGCCGGCCGAGGCCGGCGGCGGAGAGCGGGGAAGGGCCGGGGCCGGGTTCTCAGCGAAGCGGTCCGGTGACGCCTTCGGCGGCTGCGAGAGCCTGGCCACGGGCCACGTACTGCACGGCTGCCTCGATCTCGGGAGCGAGGTACCTGTCGGGGCCGGGGCCCGGTGCGTGGCGGCGCAGGTCGGCCAGGACGGCCGCCGTCGCGGGGGCGGGTCCGAGAGGTGCGCGCAGGTCGAGGGCGCGGGCCGCGGTGAGGAGCTCGACCGCCACCACCCGCGTCAGCCCGTCGAGGGCGCGACGCAACTTGCGGGCGGCTGCCCAGCCCATGGAGACGTGGTCCTCCTGCATGGCGCTGGAGGGGATGGAGTCGACCGAGGCGGGTGCGGCGAGGCGCTTGAGCTCGGAGACGATCCCGGCCTGCGTGTACTGGGCGATCATGTGGCCGGAGTCCACTCCGGGGTCGTCGGCGAGGAAGGCGTTCAGCCCGTGGTTACGGGCGACGTCGAGGAAGCGGTCGGTGCGGCGTTCGCTGACCGAGGCGACGTCGGCGACGGAGATGGCCAGGAAGTCCAGGACACAGGCCACGGGCGCGCCGTGGAAGTTGCCGTTGGACTCGACGCGGCCGTCCGGCGTGACCACCGGGTTGTCGACAGCGCTGGCGAGTTCACGGCCGGCGACCGTCTCGGCGTGTGCCAGGGTGTCGCGGGCGGCGCCGTGCACCTGCGGTGTGCAGCGCAGCGAGTAGGCGTCCTGGACCCGGGTGCACTCGGGACCGCGGTGGCTCGCCACGATTCCCGAACCGTTCAGGAGGGCACGGAGGTTGGCCGCGCTCGCGTCCTGGCCGGGGTGCGGGCGCAGGGCCTGGAGGTCGGCGGCGAAGACCGCGTCGGTGCCGAGCTGCGCCTCGACGCTCATGGCGGCGGCGATGTCGGCGGTGCGCAGCAGCAGGTGCAGGTCGTGGGCGGCCATCACGAGCTGGCCGAGCATGCCGTCGGTGCCGTTGATGAGGGCCAGGCCCTCCTTCTCGTGCAGGGTGACGGGCGCGATCCCGGCGGCGGCGAGGGCGTCCGCTGCGGACATGAGGTCGCCGCGGGCGTCGCGTACCTGGCCCTCGCCCATGACGGCCAGGGCACAGTGGGCGAGCGGGGCGAGGTCGCCGGAACAGCCGAGGGAACCGTATTCGTGGACGACCGGTGTGATGCCGGCGTTGAGCAGGGCCGCGTAGGCCTGGGCGGTCTCGGGACGCACACCGGTGCGGCCGGTCGCCAGGGTCGACAGCCGCAGCAGCATCAGGGCCCGTACGACCTCTCGCTCGACCTCGGGTCCGGAACCGGCCGCGTGCGAGCGGACCAGGCTCCGCTGGAGCTGGGCGCGCAGCTCGGCCGGTATGTGGCGGGTGGCCAGGGCGCCGAAGCCGGTGGAGACGCCGTAGTGCGGTACGACGTCGCCGGCGAGGTTCTCGACCACCTTGCGGCTCTGCGAGATCTCGCCCAGAGCCTCGTGCGTGAGCGTCACGCGGGCTCCGTGACGGGCGACGGACACGACATCGGCGACGGAGAGGGGGCCGACCCCTACGAAGGTTTCGTTCATGACTCCATCAAGCCGGAATCCGGGGCTCCGCCGTCAGTGGCCGCGCGGCGTTACTGTCTGGGATCCCAGACACTCGCCCGGCCGCTCGCGGTGACCATGAACGACGGCGTCGCCCTCTGCGTCGACTGCGGCCCCACCCGCATCGGGCGCCGTGGGGACCCGAGTGAGCGGCGGCCTCGCTCTTTGCCCCAGCGGACGCACCAGGCCCCCGGAGCATGCGCTCCGGGGGCCTGGTGTGCCTGACGCCGGATCAGGCGAGGGTGATGTTCTCCGCCTGCGGGCCCTTCTGGCCCTGCGTGACGTCGAAGGTGACCGTCTGGCCTTCCTGGAGCTCACGGAAGCCGGAGGAGTTGATGTTGGAGTAGTGCGCGAAGACGTCCGGTCCGCCGCCGTCCTGGGAGATGAAGCCGAAGCCCTTTTCGGAGTTGAACCACTTGACGGTTCCGCTGGCCATGCTGGTGCCTCTCAGTCGATATCGGATCCGCACCGCGCGGACCCGGAGGTGATCGCCCTGGTCCTCAGGCACTGCACAGCGAAACGCCCACGCCGGAGCGCGGGCAGGTACTGCGAACCACGACATCTGACAGCAACGCTACACGGCGGAACTGTCCCTCACCAGAGAGCAACGGCCAATTGGTGCTCTTCGACATCGTCTCCCTGCCCGATGCACCCGAATACCCGAATGCCGGCCGAGGAGACTCGGCTCTGCCGCGCGCGGGGCACTGCCGGGGAGCCCGGATCCGGGAGGAAGCAGGCGACACCGTTCGTCGCCGTCGTCCGCGACGCCTGGAAGACCTGGCAGCTCGCCTCCGGTGCCTTCCTCGTCACCGTCGGCGGTTGCTACGTCGTCGGCACCTTCATGTCGACGTACGCCCTCACCGGGCTCGGCTTCACCGACGCGCAGGCGGCGGGCGCCGGCACGGCCGCAGCCGTCGTGGTCATCGTGTGCACCCCGCTCGCCGCCCTCGCGGCCGACCGCTTCGGACTCCGCAGAGTGACACTCACCGGCATCCTGCTCCACCCGGTCGTCGCCTTCCCGATGTTCTGGCTCGTCGGCACTCGCTCGGTGACCGGGCTGTGGCTGGCCATGTGTCTGCCGATGCTCGCCGGCACCATCGCGTACGCCTCGATCGGCACGCTCGTCTCCGGCTGGTTCGCACCCCGCGTCCGCCATACGGGTCCGTCCATGAGCTTCCAGACGGCCGGCCTCCTCGGCACCCTGGCGCCGGCCGCGGTGACCTGGCTGTTCAGTGCCTCCGGGGCCCCCGTCGCCGTCGCCTTCGCCTTCGCCGTCGCCTTCGCGGCCATGGCACTGGTCAGCGCGGCCTGCCTGATCGCCTGCGACCCGGAACGAGCCGCCGGGAAGGACTCGGTCGCAGGTTGACCTGCTGACGCGGCCGGCTGCCCGGCAGCCGTTCTCCCGGCCGCCGGCTGCGGAACCGGCGTACTCCCAGGGGGCGTTCACACCCCGGGCCTCCCCCGTATCGTGGGCGTGCGACGACCTCGTGGTCGCTCCGGACAGAGAGGCCCACCGCATGCACCCACCCGCCGACGCCCTGACGGCCCCCTCGATGGTTCATCTCCCCGGTGGCACCGTGGACCTCCGGGACGACCGGCGCGGCACCCGCTGGCAGGCCGAGATCGCGCCTTTCCTGCTCGGCCGGTATCCCGTCACGGCGGGCCTCCACCGGGCCGTCACGGGGGCGGATCTCCCTCCCTCTGCAAGCGGAGCCTCACCCCTGACGAACATCAGCTGGCTCGACGCGATCGACGTGTGCAACCGGATCTCGGTCCGGTCCGGACTGGACCAGGCGTACTCCCGCGACGCACAGAGCGGGGAAGTGACCTGCGACTGGGCGTCCGACGGCTATCGCCTGCCGACCGAGGCGGAGTGGCAGTACGCCTGCAAGGCGGGTACCAGCGGGTACCGGTACGGGGAGATCGACGACATCGCCTGGTACGCGGACAACTCCGGAGGCAAGGTCCACGACGTCGGCGGCAAGGCACCCAATCCGTGGGGACTGCACGACATGCTGGGCAACGTCTGGGAGTGGTGCTGGGATCTCTACGACGAGGAGGTCTACGGCTCCTACCGCATCTTCCGCGGTGGGGGCTGGGCCGAGTCGACGCGGGGCTGCGGTGCCTCCGTGCGCCGCCGCAGTCACCCCTCGTTCGCAATCGACGACCTCGGCTTCCGGCTCGCCCGGACCGTGTCCTGAGGCCCGGCGCCCCACCCGGACCTGCCGCGGGTCTGGAACCGTTCCGTCGTGATGTCACGAGCCGTCGCGGCGGGAGGTTTTACCGAACGGTCGACCACTCCCTGTCCCTGCTCGGACAGCTTCCAGACATCCATGGACCGCGATGTACGGGCTTCTCTCCGCACGGCTGGAGAAGCCCGCGGAGAGGCATGTCATGAGTCCGGTCAACGTGTTCGAGACCGCGGCCGCGCTGCCGGACGCCTGGCGCTCCCGTCCGCTGGGCCGGGCGGGGACGGCCTGCGTGAAGGTCCTGCGCATGGACGAGCTGCCGGTCGCGGAGGAGACGCACGGCACCGCCGAGCTGCTGTTCGTGCTCAACGGCCGGCTGGAGCCGGCCGTTGACGGCACCGTGGTGCCGGTGGCGCCGGGCGAGATGCACCTGGTGCCGGCAGGCGCCCGGCATGCTGTCCGGCCGGGGAGCCTGGGCACCCTGGTGATCGTGGAAGAACCCGAAGAATGAGGTCCGCCCGGGCTGCAAGGACTGTCAGGGCGCCAGAGCTGCCAGGGCTGCCAGGGCTGCCAGGGCTGGACATCAGGTCCATCGTCCGGTGACGGAAGCGGCCCGGGCGGGTGCGTCGACCACGACCGTCCCACCGGGCCCGAACCGGGCCCGCCCCGGGCCGGTATCGGCCCGAACCGCCCACCCCCGCGTTCGGTCGGCCGGACAGGTGACGACGGGGCGGCTTGTTCATGCCTCGCACACCGGAACGTCTCCTTCCCATGTCCTGCGGTCAAGCTGGCCGTTCGATGCTCACGCTGCGCTTGCCATGTTCTCGACATTGACATTGAGATGGACATTGAGAGGCTCTTCGTGACCAGACACCACGCCCTCCGCTCGACCGCTCTCGCACTGAGCACCGCCCTGGCAGCACTCGCCCTGGCCGCACCCGCCGAGGCGTACGGGCCTGCGGCCGACCCGCTGCCCGCCGTCACCCCCCGTGCCGAGACCCCGGCGCTCTACGACGACGAGGCGGGCGGCAACGCCGACGCGGACGACCCGGCGATCTGGCGCAACGCGAGCGACCCCGACCGCAGCCTGGTCATCGCCACCGCCAAGGAGGCCGGCCTGCGGGTGTACGACCTCGACGCGCGCCAGGTGCAGGCGATCCAGCCCCCCTCGTCGGCCGATCCGGACGACGCTCCGGGCCGGTTCAACAACGTCGACCTCGTGAGCGGCCTTCGCCTGTCCTCCGGGCGCGCCGACGTCGCCGTCACCAGCGACCGCGGCAACGACCGGCTGCGGATCTACCGCATCGACCGCGACCACCCCGGCGGCCCGCTCACCGACATCACCGACCCGGCCGCCGCCCCGGTCTTCTCCAGCGGGCAGGACGAGATCAACGACCAGCAGACGGCGTACGGTCTGGCCACCTGGACCGACCGCACGACCGGGCGCTCCTACGCGCTGGTCAGCCGTCGTGAACGCACCAGCATCGCCCTGCTGGAGCTCACCGCCGCCACGGGCGGCAAGGTCGGCTACCGCAAGGTCCGCACGCTCGACCTGCCGTCCGCCTTCCGCCTCCCGAACGGTGCCACCTGGTCCCCGTGCGCCGAGCCGGGCGAACTCCCCCAGGTCGAGGGCATGGTCGTCGACCCGGCCAACGGCATGCTGTACGCCGGTCAGGAGGACGTCGGCATCTGGCGCCTGCGTGCCGACCTCACGGCCGCCCCGCAACTCGTCGACAAGGTCCGCGAGTACGGCGTCCCGGGCGTGTACGACGAGGAGACCGAGGAGTGCGCAGCAGGCGCCGACCCCGGCTTCGGCGGCTCCCGGATCTCGGCCGACGTGGAGGGCCTGACGCTGCTGACCGAGTCCGACGGCGACGGATACGTCCTCTCGTCGAGCCAGGGGGACAACACCTTCGCCCTGTACGACCGTGAGCTCGAGGACGACAACGAGTACGAGGGCGGCTTCCGCGTCACCTCCGCCTCGCAGACCCTCGACGGCTCGGAGGAGTGCGACGGCGCGGCCGTACTCAACGCCCCGCTCGGCACCAAGTACCCGCGCGGCCTTCTCGTCGTGCAGGACGGCCACAACACCTCGGCCGACGGCGAGGGCGACCGGGAGTCCACCGGCTTCAAGTTCGTGGACCTCGGCGGGCTGATGGACCGTATCGACGACTGACCACGTCCTCACTGCCCACGGGGTGCGCCGGGTGCGGGAACCGCCCGGCGCACCCCGCGGTCGTCCACCGGTGGACGCGGGCGCGATCGCTGCCCGGGGACCTCGTCGCGCTGCTGGACGTGCCGGGGTGAAGCCGGAGAAGATCGCCACCGACAACGCCTCGTACTCCGACACGGCGTTCGGGCTGTTCACGATGCCGGGCCACAACCTCTCGCCGTGCTTCAAAGACCTGTGGCGACCAGCGGTTCTGGCGGGCGGAGCTGCCCGGTGCGGAGACCGGCGGCTACGGGCCGCTGGAGGACCCGGCCCACAGCAAGGTGAACCTGAACAAGGTCACCGCGCACTGGCCGGACATGCTGCGGGGCACCGGCTCGCTGGTGACCGGACAGGTCCGCGCCTACGCCCTGCTGCGGATGTTCGGCCGCGAGGGACGGCCTACGCCTTTGAGGCAGGCGTTCGCCGAGTACGGGCGGATCGCCGAGACCCTGCACCTGCTTCGCGTGGTCGACCCGGTCGATGACACCTACCGTCGGCAGATGAACCGGCAGCCCACCGTCCAGGAGTCGCGGCACAAGCTCGCCCGCGACATCTGCCACGGCAAGCGCGGACAGATCATGCAGGCGTACAGGACGGGGCAGGAGGGCCGGCTCGGCGCGCTCGGCCTGGTCCTCAATGCTGCGGTGCTCTGGACCACCCGCTCCCTGGGCGCCTCCGTCGACCACTCGCGGAGCCTTCCTGCACACGAGCGGAAGCACGAGGTCCTGGTCGAGGACGTGTCCCGTGTCTCCCCATCGAAGCACGCCAACCTCAACTGTCTGGGTCGCTGCAGCTTCGCCGCCCGGCCGCCGCGCGAAGGGTTGCACCCCCTGCGCGACCCGGCGACCGTCCGTCTTGACGAGGACGACGGTGCCGAGGATTGACGCGCAAGCCGCGGGAAGCCGCAGTTCGAGCGGGCCGCTGCGCGTCGGCGATCCGACACGTCAGGGGATCTGTGCCTCGATGTGGGCGAGTTGGGCGGCGAGGATCTCTTCGAATGCGGCGCGACGGTCTGCTCCGAGGGGGCGGATGTCGCGGGCGAAGTGGGACAGGGCGGGGAAGCGTTCGGGGTCGGCGCCGAGCACCGCGACGCGGAACTGCTCCATGCCCTGTTCGTACTCCTTGGGAGTGAGGGTGCCGATCCCGGCCTCGGAGGCGATCAGCGAGGCGATGAGGATCACGATGCGGTGGTAGCGCGCCGGGACCTCCTCGTCGGGCAGGCCGGACGCGCGTAGGGCCTGCAGCAGCGCCTCCATGACCAAACGGGATCCCGTGCCGCCGGAGCCAAAGCGTCCCCATACCCCGGCGAGCTGCAGCTGCTCGCCGAAGGCCTCACGCAGGCGCAGGGCCAGGGCGGTGATGCGCTGCTTCCAGTCGCCCTTTGGGCGGTAGCCGTCCATGGCGGTCAGCAGGACCCGGTCGGCAACTGCGCGAAGCAGTTCGGTCTTGTTACGGAAGTGCCGGTAGAGGCTGGAGGAGTCGGTCCCGAGCACTGCTGCGAGTTTGCGCACGCTGAACGACTCGGCGTCGCTCGTGCGCAGCAGTTCCGCCGCCGTGTCCAGGATCTCCTCGGTCGACCATCGCCTTCGGCCAGTCATCTCGCCCCTCTCGTCCAGCCTGAGTCTAAACCATGCACTTGATGATGCACGCAGCGCGTGCATCATGAGGGCAACGCACTTTCAACCGCGAGGACACACCCGGCACTTGGCCGGGAGGGGAGAAGGGCACATGAGCGAGACCACTGCCGTGACACGGCCGCCGGAGCCGGACTTCTCGGCGATCACGACCGAGGAACTGCTCGCCTACCGCGACGCGGAGAACCGCTTCCGGGCCTCCAGCGCGGCGCGGGCGATCCTCGGAGAGCCGGACCCCGGCGCCGCGATCGACTGGCAGGAGATCGCGCTGCCCGGCCGCGACCTACCGGTCCGGGTCTACCGGCCGACGCGGACGGGAGACAATGAAGCCGCAGCCCGAACCGACCTGCCACTCGTGGTCCATGTCCACGGGGGCGGCTTCGTGGGCACGGCGGTGCAGTGCGACTGGACCAACAGCCGTCTCGCCGCCCGACTGCCCGCCCTCGTCGTCTCGGTCGAGCACCGCCTCCTCGCCCCCGGCAGCCCGCTCGCGAACGCCGCCGACGACGGCTGGGACGTGTTCGACCACGTGGTGCGGCACACCGTGCAGTGGGGCGTCGACCCGGCGCGCACGGCCGTGTTCGGCGAGAGCTGCGGCGCGCTGATCAGCGCCCTGACTGCCATCCGGACCCGGGAGGCCGGCCAGGAACTCAAGGCGCAGGTACTGGTCAACCCCGCAGTCGACGTGACCAAGACGATGTTCGACTACGCCTCGATCGCGGAGTACGCGTACGCCCCGACCCGGGCCCTGCCGCTACTGCGGTTCTTGCAGCAGCTCGCCGTCCCGCCGGGAACCGACGCCGGCGCAGTCTCGCCGCTGTACGCGGACGACCTGAGCGGGCTCGCCCCGGCGCTCGTGGTGGTGCCCACCCAGGACGCGCTCGCCGACCACGGCCGCCGTTACGCCGAGCGGCTGCGCGCGGCAGGGACGCCCGTGCGGCTTTCCGAATACCCGGGCGCGAAGCACGCGTTCCTCACCTTGCCCGGCGTCGAACCACAGGCCGAGGCCGCCCAGGCGCAGATCCTCCAGTTCCTCCGCGCGGCCCTGGCAAAGTGACGGAGGGGCAATGCACCCCACCCTTGGATCCGACGGCCCAGCGGTCTCCCGACTCGGCCTCGGCCGCTTGAGCCCGACCTGCAGCTCCCCTCGCCCCCGCCTGCGCGACAACCTGGCCGCCCTCGATCCGCACCGGACCGCCATCGACCTCGGCGGCATCGACGCCGCCGTTCCCGGCACCGGAGCCCGGGGGGCCCGGTACGGCAGCCACGGTATCGCCCCGGTCGACCGATGACGAAGGAAGCACCCTGATGACGAAGCCATCCCATGCATGAGGGGCATTCGCAGCGATGCACGCGGGCCTAGCGCTCACCGCCCTTGCCACGATCGCCACGTACGTCGACCGCAGCACCACCCATCTGCTGGCCGACCACATCCGGGCCGGCTGTCCCAACTGCTCCCAGGCGCCGGTCGACTCGGCCGTCACCGCCTACCTGGTCGTGTTGTCCGTCATCGGAGCGCTCGGCGTCCTCGCGTGGCTCACGACGGGTTGGGCTGTCAAGGCAGGCAAGCCGTGGGCCCGCCCCGCCGCGACCGTGAAGCTCATGATCGGCACCAGCGTCGCACTGACCGGGCTGCTCATCAAGGACACCTCCGGCGCGACCGGACTGCCACCGGCGCTGGGCTGGGCCGGGCCGGAATGATTCCCTGCCTGGCAGGCGTCGTCGCGGTCACACTGCTGTGGAGAAGACCGCGACTGACAGGACGCCGGCTTCATACGACTCCGCGCATGAGGAGCCGACGGCAACCATCGCGACCGCACAGACCCGCACCACCACAGGTCACGGGCACCGCAAACCATGGAGGAAGACACCATGCAGCGCATCGGCATCATCGGAGTGGGCGAGATCGGCCGGGCCGTCGTCGAAGGCCTGCGCAACGAGGGCGGTGCGTCGCCGGAGGTCTTCCTCTCTCCCCGGGGGGCCCGCACCGCCGCCGTACTGTCCGAGCGCTTCGAGGGCGTCCAGGTGTGCGCCGACAACCAGGAGGTGGTGGACCGCTCCGAACTGGTGATCATCGCCGTACGCCGCCAGGATCACCACGAGGCCCTCGCCGGGCTGACGGTGGATGACGACAAGACCGTGGTCAACGTGATGGCCGGCATCGCCACCGACGACCTGCGCCGGACCCTGGCCACCGGCGCCCCGATCGTCCGGGCCATCCCGCTGCCCGCGGTGCGCGAGCGCCGCTCCGTCACCGTGACCTGCCCCACGCACCCGGCGGTGGACTCCTTCTTCGAACAGCTGGGCGGAGCGCTCCCCGTCGCGGACGAGGGCACCTTCAACGTCTTCTCCGCACTGACCGGGACGCTCACCGCCCACTACACCTACCTCGCCACGCTCACCTCGTGGGCTGCCGGCCACGGCATCTCCTCCGACGCCGCCGAGCGGTATGTGCGCGGCCTCTTCCAGAACGTCGGCCGTTCCCTGGACGACGAGACCCGCCCTCTGCACCAACTCGCCACCGACCACGAGACGCCCAAAGGGAACAACGAGCGCATCCGCACCACCTGGTTCGATCCGGCCAACGCAGCAGCCCTCACAAGGGCCCTGGATGGCCTCCTCGCCGATCTGAAGTGAGAGCGTCCGGCTGGGACGTGCCTCCAAGGCCGGGAGCGGCGACTCCACTGCGCGTCTCTCGCAAACGGCCCTTTGCCCGAACAAGATCAAAGATGAGCTCACACCGGAGGAAGCCAACCTCCGGCAGCGTCTCCGGGACCAGGTCCTCCAGCTCACCGAGACCGAGCAGCCAGCAAGATCAATCCCTTAGCGCCAACGGCTGTTCCGCTGTTCCAAGCGCCGCCAATTGCATCGGATGCGAACTGGCGACAGTTGATGTGTCGGCACCAGCAAGGGTGGACGACGCCTCGCTGAACAGGGACG
>NZ_JBSFUB010000099.1:0-25617 GCF_053591575.1 Streptomyces altiplanensis
CCTCGACCGGAGCCTCCGTCTCGGCCTGCTTCGGCGCGCCGGCGGGCGCGGTCGCCTTACGGGTGGCCCGGCGGCGCGTACGGGCCGGCGGAGCCGCCTCGGCGCTCTCCGCAGCGGGCTGTACGGGCTCGTCCTGCGCGGCGGGCTCGGGTGCGGCAGCGGCCTCGGCCTCGGCGGCAGCCGTGTCCGCGCTCTTCGGCGCACCGGCGGGAGCCGTCGCCTTGCGCGTCGCACGGCGACGCGTACGGGCCGGCGGAGCGGCCTCGTCCACGGCGGCGGACTCCTCGGCGGCGGCCGCGGGAGCCGCAGGCGGCTCCTCCGCCTCGGCGGGCTTCGGGGCACCGGCGGGCGCGGTCGCCTTACGGGTGGCCCGGCGGCGCGTACGGGCCGGCGGAGCCGCCTCGGCGCTCTCCGCAGCGGGCTGTACGGGCTCTGTGTTCTCTGCGGGCTCGCTCACGGCGCCCTCTCCGGCCGGTATGGCCGGAGCCGCGGCCTCTACGGTTTCGGCGGTCACCACGGCCTTCGCGCCCCCGGCCGGAGGACCGGCAGGGCGCGAGGCCGCGCGGCGCCGGCGGCGCGGCGGCAGCGTGTCGCTGGGCGAGTGGTTGTTGTCGGTGTCCCCGGCGGTACGCGCGGTACCTGCCGAGGGCTCGGTGGAATCGTTCGGCTCGAGCATGCGGGCGGTTCTCCCGTCACGCTCCCGGGCGCCGCGCCTGATTCCGGTCCGGTCCGGTCCGCGCGATGAGCGCGGTACCGCCGTCCGGGGCGCGGGCGCCGCACGGGAGCTGTTGTCTAGCTCGCCGGTTCCGTACGCGGTATGCGTACGGCCTGGCGAAAGTCTTCTGGTCAGTGCGCGGCCCGACCCAGGTGGCTCCCGAGTCCCAGGGCTGCGCTGCAACGACCGCCCTACGCGGAACCTGCACCTTCCGGCGCCGTCGCGGCGGTCAGTCCGGCGGCCTTGGGTGGGGCGGCCGTGACTGCCTCGCGGTCGGGCGCGAGCGGGTCGGTCACCGTGCCGGACTCCTCGTCGAAGAGCCCCTGCGCCAGCCTGGTCACCGCTGCGGGGACCGGCGGCGCCAGGTCGGCCACAGCTCGGAGACCGGACAGGACGTCGTCGGGTCGTACGGCGGGTGTCGCATGCCGAACAACCAGCCGCAGTATCGCACAGGGCCCGACCCCCGGCCTATCGGACGGCGGACGGACCGCCTGCAGATCCACGACGGCGCTCCGGGCGTCGAAGGACCGCATGCCGTTCTTGGTACGGCGCTGGACCTCGACGCTCTCGGCCGCGAGGAAGGCCCCGACGGCCTTCTCCGCGTCTTCGGGAGCGACACCGTCGAGGCGCATCTCCCACACGGAGGCCTGCAGCCGGTCGGCGAGACCCGACGTACGCGCCTCGACGGCGTCCGTGATGTCGAGGCCGTCCGGCAGTGACTCGTCGAGCAGCTCGCGCAGCTCGTCCGCGTCGCGCGCGGCGGTCAGTGCGATCTCCAGGTACTCGGCCTCGCTGCCCGTGCCGGTGGGTGCGGCATTGGCGTACGAGACCTTCGGGTGCGGGGTGAAGCCGGCCGAGTACGCCATGGGTACGTCGGCGCGTCGCAGCGCCCGCTCGAAAGCGCGCTGGAAGTCACGGTGGCTGGTGAACCGGAGGCGGCCGCGCTTGGTGTAGCGCAGTCGGATGCGCTGCACCGCCGGTGCGGGCGGCGGGCCTTCGGGCTGTCGCTTGCCCAGTGGTTCTTCTCCTCGTGCGGGGCGGCGCGCTGTCCGCGCGCCACCCTCCGGCGTGGGGGTCCGTCCCCTCGCGTCCCGGCGGCCGGCTCACCCCTGCTTGGCCGGGTTTCCGCCAAGCAGGGAGGTCTCGGACGCGGGTGCCGCGCTGGGGGCGGTCGTCTTACTACCCAGAGTACGCGCAGGAGCCCGCACCGGTTCCACGGCCTCGGCCGGGCGCTCGGCCGGCCAGGGGTCCGCGGGCCCCCCGACGAGCGCGCGCCACGCGTCGCGCCGCGCCTGGCGCACCGTCTCCCGCGCGCTCCGCAGCGCACCGCGCGCCGCCCGGCCCGCTTCGACGGCCGCCCGCCTCGCCGGCGCCCAGAGAGTGTCGCGCACCCAGTGCCCCACCGGCGTACACACGCTGAGCCACACCCAGCGCACCGGCCGCCCCACCAGGTTCCACCCGAGCCACTTCAGCGCGCGTCCCACCGCCCGGGAGATGTACCCGGCGATGCGCCAGGCGTGCCCGAACGCGGCAGCGATCTCGCGCCCGACGGGGACCAGCACCGCGCGCCACAGCCACGCGACGGGCGCGACCAGGACGGTCATGACGCACCAGACCACCCCGCGCCAGAGGCCGGCGGCCAGCCAGGCGACACCCCGCCCCAGCGGCGCGAGAACATAACCCCACAGCGCCACCCACGGCCACACGAACAGCGCCTTGCCCAACCAGGCGAGCCCGCGCCAGAGGCCAGCGGCCAGCCAGGCGACACCCCGGCCCAGCGGCGCGAGAACGTAACCCCACAGCGCCACCCACGGCCACACGAACAGCGCCTTGCCCAGCCAGCCGAGCCCGCGCCCCACCGGCGTCAGGACGTACGTGTACAGCCACACCAGCGGCACCACGACGAGCGTCCGGACCACCCATGTCACCGCCGTGCCCACGGCGCGCGCGACAGCAGCGAGCGCATGCCCCGCCGTGCGCCCGAGCCAGGCCAGTCCGCGCCCGGCCGGGGCCAGCACCCGGCGGTACAGCCACACCGCCGGCACGACGATCCCGTACCGGACGAGGGGCACCACGACGTACTTCCACAACAGCACCCACGGCATGATCAGCACGGCGTGGGCGACGTACCCGAGCGCCTTCGCGACGGGGACGAGGACGTTCCCGTACAGCCACACCAGCGGTGTCACGACCAGCAGCCGGAAGACCGCGGCGAGCGCGCGGCCGACCGCCTTCCCGCAGACGGCGAGCAGGTCCCACAGCATCCGCACCGGGACGACCAGGACCAGCACGACGATGCGCACCGGGATCCTGATCACGGCAGTCAGACAGCCCTCCCCCTGCGGTGCCTCGCGCCGGGGCACGGGCGGCTGAGAGTGCGGCTGCTTCTCGAAGTCCATGCTCATGAAGACGCGTCAGCCCGTCGTCCGGATCCAGGAACGGGGCTTTCCTTCGCGGACGTACGGCAGACAGCCGCGCGGCTTCGCGGCGGCATGCCCCTGCCGACGGGCGCCGGGCCGTGCGCCGTAGCCGATGGGCCCGCCCGTTTCCCGTGGCCGGGGCGCGGGGCGGCGACGTACCGGGCGGAACCCTCCGGGCATGTGCCGGGTGCCGCCGTGCACGGCGGGCTCGCGGGCGAGGGCGGCACCGGCCTGCTCGCCCCGGCCGGATCTCCTCCATCGCCGCGAGGAAGGAGGCGCGAAAGCGGACGTCAGGGGCCATGAGCTGCGGCATCGCACCATGGTGCCTGTGCCGGTACGCGTGAAGGCCCGGCCGGGGGCTCTCCCGGCCGGGCCTTCACGGCGCGGCTCTTACTCGTGCTCGTCCTACTTGACGACCGTCAGCGGCAGGAGCTTCTTGCCCGTCGGGCCGATCTGGATCTGCGTGTCCATCTGAGGACACACGCCGCAGTCGAAGCACGGGGTCCAGCGGCAGTCCTCGACCTCGGTCTCGTCGAGCGCGTCCTGCCAGTCCTCCCAGAGCCAGTCCTTGTCGAGACCGGAGTCCAGGTGGTCCCAGGGCAGGACCTCCTCGTACGTACGCTCACGCGTCGTGTACCAGTCGACGTCCACGCCGAAGCCGGGCAGCGTCTTCGCCGCGGCGTCCATCCAGCGGTCGTACGAGAAGTACTCGCGCCAGCCGTCGAAGCGGCCGCCGCCCTCGTAGACGGCCCGGATGACGGAGCCGATGCGCCGGTCGCCGCGCGAGAGCAGGCCCTCGACGATGCCGGGCTTGCCGTCGTGGTAGCGGAAGCCGATGGAGCGGCCGTACTTCTTGTCGCCGCGGATCTTGTCGCGCAGCTTCTCCAGGCGGGCGTCCGTCTCCTCGGCGGAGAGCTGCGGCGCCCACTGGAAGGGGGTGTGCGGCTTGGGCACGAACCCGCCGATGGAGACGGTGCAGCGGATGTCGTTCTGGCCGGAGACCTTGCGGCCCTCGGCGATGACCTTGACCGCCATGTCACCGATCTGGAGGACGTCCTCGTCGGTCTCGGTGGGCAGGCCGCACATGAAGTACAGCTTCACCTGGCGCCAGCCGTTGCCGTACGCCGTCGAGACGGTCCGGATGAGGTCCTCTTCCGAGACCATCTTGTTGATGACCTTGCGGATGCGCTCCGACCCGCCTTCGGGGGCGAAGGTCAGGCCGGACCGGCGGCCGTTCCTGGTCAGCTCGTTGGCGAGGTCGATGTTGAACGCGTCCACGCGGGTCGACGGCAGCGAGAGACCGATCTTGTCTTCCTCGTACCGGTCGGCGAGGCCCTTGGCGACGTCGGCGATCTCGGTGTGGTCCGCCGAGGAGAGGGAGAGCAGGCCGACCTCCTCGAAGCCGGTCGCCTTGAGACCCTTCTCCACCATGTCGCCGATGCCGGTGATGCTTCGCTCCCGCACGGGGCGCGTGATCATGCCGGCCTGGCAGAAACGGCAGCCGCGGGTGCAGCCGCGGAAGATCTCGACGGACATCCGCTCGTGGACGGTCTCGGCGAGGGGCACGAGAGGCTGCTTGGGGTACGGCCACTCGTCGAGGTCCATGACGGTGTGCTTGGACACGCGCCACGGCACGCCGGAGCGGTTGGGCACGACGCGGGCGATACGGCCGTCGGGCAGGTACTCGACGTCGTAGAAGCGCGGGACGTACACGCCGCCGGTCCTGCTCAGCCGCAGCAGCACCTCGTCGCGCCCGCCGGGCCGGCCCTCGGCCTTCCAGGCGCGGATGATCTCGGTGATCTCCAGGACGGCCTGCTCGCCGTCACCGATCACCGCGCAGTCGATGAAGTCCGCGATCGGCTCGGGGTTGAAGGCGGCGTGCCCGCCCGCGAGGACGATCGGGTCGTCGAGGGTGCGGTCCTTGGACTCCAGCGGGATGCCCGCCAGGTCCAGGGCGGTGAGCATGTTGGTGTAGCCGAGCTCGGTGGAGAAGCTCAGCCCGAAAACGTCGAACGCCTTGACGGGGCGGTGCGCGTCCACGGTGAACTGCGGAACCCCGTGCTCGCGCATGAGCGCTTCGAGGTCCGGCCACACGCTGTAGGTGCGCTCGGCCAGGACCCCCTCACGCTCGTTCAGTACCTCGTAGAGGATCATGACGCCCTGGTTGGGCAGGCCCACCTCGTACGCGTCCGGGTACATGAGTGCCCAGCGGACATCGCAGGAGTCCCACGGCTTGACGGTGGAGTTGAGCTCACCGCCGACGTACTGGATGGGCTTCTGCACATGCGGGAGCAGAGCTTCGAGCTGTGGGAAGACCGAATCGACAGACATCGAGAACTTTCCTGAGCTGGCTGGGGGACGACTGTCAAGCGTACCCCGGCCCTCAGTCGCCGAGAGCCGCCCGCAGTTTCGGCCCGGACGCCTCCGCCCACGCCTGCGGCAGCTCCCGCTCCCGTGCCTGCGCGGCTGCCTCCTCCTGGCCGTACAGCAGGCCCCAGGTGAAGGCCGTCTCCCCCGCCGCGTGGGCCTGGACCGCCAGCTCGCGCAGGGCGTGGCGGGACACGACGCTGTCCTGGTGGTCGCCCAGGAGGGACTGGACCGCCTTCATGCGCTTCGCGAAGCGCCGGGAGGGCTTGCCCAGGGCGGGGCCGGCGGCGTCGGCGGCGTAGCGGGTGCGCTTGGCCGCCTTGCGGGCCTTGTGCAGGGCCAGGTCGCGGTCCTCGCCGGGCGGGAGGGCCAGTGCGCGCTCCATGCGGGCGGCGAGGCGGGCGTAGTCCTTGCGGAGCGCCTTGGGGAGGACCTTCGCGGCCGGCCGGGACGCGGCGGGGAGCAGGGGCGGGCCGGCCAGCAGGGCGTGCAGGGCGGTGAGGAGGTCCAGGTACCGCTCGCTGTCGAGTACGGCGATGACCTCGTGCCGGGAGCCGTGGTGGCGGGGCACGGACCAGATGCGCAGGCGGGCGTCGGCCGGGCCGAGGACGAGTGGCCGGGGAAGGGCGGCGATGCGGCTCCGGAGGCGGTGGTCGAGGACCTCCTGGTCGCGGTCCGCGCCGAGCTCCCGCGCCAGCCACTTGAGCTCTCCGGCGACCGGGTCGGTGACCGTCCGGTCCAGGACCTTGCGGTAGGTGCGGAAGGCGCTGCGCAGGCGGCGGGTGGCGACGCGCATCCGGTGCACGGCGTCGGGCAGGTCGCGCCGGACCGCCGGGTCGTGGGCGACGAGCGTGTCGTACTGCTGCCGGAGGTACGTCAGGACGTGATCGCCCGCGGTGGGGGCGGGGGAGGCGGACTGCTTGTCCTTCGCCTTCTTCGCCTTCTTCGCCTTCTTCGCCTTCTTCGCATGCTTGGCCTGCTTGGCCTGCTTGGCCTTCTTCGGCTCCTCGGCCTTCTCCGGCTTCTTCTGCGGCGGTGACGGCTGCGTGTCCGCCAGCGCCTTGGCCAGTTTGGACGCCCACGCGGCGGGGCGCAGACCGGCCGCGCGGAGCTTCTTCTCGACGGCGTCGAGGAACGCCGGGTCGCCGTCGTCGGCGAGTTCGACCTCGACCTCCGTCCAGTGCGTCGTGGCGCCCTGCGCCCCGATCCGTTCGGCGGTGACCGAGTCGACGCTCACCTCGGCGAGCAGGTCGCCCCGCGCGCCGACGAGGTGGCGGACGTCGCGCGAGGAGCGGAGCCGCACGAGGGGGGTGAGCAGGTCGCCGCGGGTCCGGGAGCGGACCAGGTCCGCCAGTGGGTCCGGGACGGTCGCGGCCGTCGGGGCGCGGATCTCGTCGCGCACGCCCGGGGAGACCGGTAGCTTGAGGTGCCAGCCGGCGTCGTCGCCGCCGGTGCGGTGGCGCAGGGTGACGGAGTCGGCGGCGAGTCTCAGGTCGTCCGTGTCGTAGTAGACGGCGTCGAGTTCCATGACGCCTCTGTCCTCCACGGACGAGACGCCGGCCACCTCGGTCAGGTCGGGCAGCCGGGTCTCGTCGGTGGCTTCGTACTTCCGCTCGGTTTCGCGCTTGGTGTCCGCCATGAATCGAATCTAGACGCGAAAGGGCTTCCGGGCAGCCGCTGTGCCGTTATGCGGCTGTGCGGCTATGCCGTTATGGGCCGCTGCACCCTGATCGACTGGAGCAGTCCGACCGCGACCCAGACCGCGAACATCGACGATCCGCCGTACGAGACGAACGGCAGCGGGAGCCCCGCCACCGGCATGATGCCGAGCGTCATGCCGATGTTCTCGAAGGACTGGAAGGCGAACCAGGCGATGATGCCGCCGGCGACGATCGTGCCGTACAGCTCGGTCGTCTCGTGTGCGATGCGGCAGGCGCGCCAGAGCACCACGCCGAGGAGGAGAAGGATCAGGCCCGCGCCCAGGAAGCCGAGTTCTTCGCCTGCCACCGTGAAGACGAAGTCGGTCTGCTGCTCGGGTACGAACTGTCCCGTGGTCTGGCTGCCCTTGAACAGGCCGGTGCCGGTGAGGCCGCCGGAGCCGATCGCGATGCGTGCCTGGTTGGTGTTGTAGCCGACGCCCGCCGGGTCGAGTTCGGGGTTGGCGAACGCGGCGAACCGGTTGATCTGGTACTCGTCGAGCAGGCCGATCTGCCAGACGACGACGGCTCCGACGGTGCCCGTCCCGATCAGGCCGAAGACCCAGCGGTTCGAGGCCCCGGAGGTGAGCAGCACGCCGAGGATGATCACCGCTATGACCATGACCGAGCCGAGGTCGGGCATCAGCATGATGACGACGATCGGTACGACGGCGAGGCACAGCGCCTTGACGACGGTGATGTGGTCGGGGTGCTCCTGGTCGCCCGCGTCGACGCGGGCGGCGAGCAGCATGGCCATGACCAGGATTATCGTGATCTTGGTGAACTCGGACGGCTGGAGGGAGAATCCGCCGCCGAGCACGATCCACGCGTGCGCGCCGTTGACGGTCGCGCCGAGCGGGGTGAGGACGGCGAGCACCAGCACGACGGACAGTCCGTAGAGGACGGGGACCGCGCCGCGCAGGGTGCGGTGGCCCAGCCAGATCGTGCCGATCATCAGGACGATGCCGATGCCGGTGTTGAGGACGTGGCGCCAGAGGAAGTACTCCGGGTCGCCCTGGTTGAGCTGGTCGCGGGTACGGGTCGCGGACCAGACGAGCAGCGCGCCGATGACGGACAGCGCGAGCGACGCCCAGAGCAGCGGCCAGTCGAGCCGGCGCACCACGGAGTCGCGGGCGGTGAGCTTGGCGAGGGTGCCGCGCTCGGGGGCGTACCGCTGGACGGAGAAACCGTGTGGGCCGGACATCAGTCGCCACTCCTGCCGATCGCGATCTGCTGGTCCGCAGCCGGGTCCTTGGGCTTCTCGGGTACGTACGGCCTGATCTCCGGGGCGTCGATGGAGCCGTCCGTACCGATCTTCGGAAGCTCCTTCTGCGGCTTGGGCAGCAGGGCCTTCTTCGGGTCGATCTTGCCCTCGTCGCTGACGCCGTAGAGGGCGTCGTAGATGTTGCGTACGGCGGGGCCGGAGGCGCCGGAGCCCGTACCGCCCTGGGAGATCGTCATGACGATCGTGTAGTCGTCGGTGTAGGTCGCGAACCACGAGGTGGTCTGCTTGCCGTAGACCTGGGCGGTGCCGGTCTTGGCCCGCATCGGGATCTTGTCCTGCGGCCAGCCGCCGAACCGCCAGGCGGCGGTGCCGCCGGGCTCGACGACGGAGCGCAGGCCCTTGTCGAGGTCACGAACGGTTTCGGCGTCGACCGGCAGCTTGCCGTGGGCCTTGGGCCTGATCTCCTCGATCTTCTTGCCGTCGGCGCTGATCACGGCCTTGCCGAGGGTGGGGTTGTAGAGGGTGCCGCCGTTGCTGATGGCGGCGTAGGCGGTGGCCAGCTGGACGGGGGTGATGAGAACGTCGCCCTGGCCGATGGCGAAGTTGATGCTGTCGAAGGCCTTCAGCTGGTTGCCTTCGAGGCAGCTCTCGTAGGCGATCTGCTCGACGTAGCTGCCGCCCTTCTTGCCCTGCTTGCACCAGACGTCCTTGTTGGCTTTCCAGAAGGCATGCTTCCACTGGCGGTCGGGGATGCGGCCCTTGACCTCGTTCGGCAGGTCGATGCCGGTCTCGGAGCCGAACCCGAAGTCGTGGGCGGTCCGGTAGAACCAGTCGTGGGCGCTCTTCTTCGGCTTGATGCCGCCGTCGCGCTGCCACTCCTGGTGGCCGAGACGGTAGAAGACGGTGTTGCAGGAGTACTTGAGGGCGTCGCCGAGGGTGATGGGGCCGTGCCCCTTGGACTCGAAGTTCGCGAAGCTGCGGTTGCCCATGCTGTAGGAGCTGCTGCAGTTGTAGAGGCCGTCGAAGGGGTGGCCGGCCCGCACGGCCGCGCTCGCCGAGACCACCTTGAAGACGGAGCCGGCGGGTGCCTGGCCCTGGATGGCCCGGTTGAGCAGCGGGTAGTTGGAGTTCTTGTCGGTGAGCCGGGCGTACTCCTTGCCGGAGATGCCGCCGATCCAGGCGTTGGGGTCGTAGTCGGGCTGGGAGGCCATCGCGACGACGCGGCCGGTCTTGGACTCCATGACGACGACGGCGCCCGCGTCGGCCTCGTACGGACGGCCGGTGATCTTGTCGGTCTCCTTGCGGACGGTTTTCATCGCCTGGTGGAGCTCGTACTCGGCGACGGACTGGACCCGGGCGTCGATGGAGGTGACGACGTTGGAGCCGGGCACCGTCGGGTCGTTCTCCGCCTCGCCCATGACGCGGCCGAGGTTGTCGACCTCGTAGCGGGTGACGCCGGCCTTGCCGCGCAGTTCCTTGTCGTACGTACGCTCCAGCCCGGAGCGGCCGACCATGTCGGAGCGCAGGTACGGCGACGGGCCGTCCTTGGCCTTCTCGATCTCCTCGTCGGTGACGGGCGAGAGGTAGCCGAGCACCTGGGAGGTCCTGGCCTTGCCCGGGGCGGGGTAGCGGCGTACGGCGGCGGGCTCCGCGGTGATGCCGGGGAAGTCCTCGGCGCGCTCGCGGATCTGGAGGGCCTGCTTGGTGGTGGCCTCGTCGGTGACGGGGATCGGCTGGTAGGGCGATCCGTTCCAGCAGGGCTGGGGGGTCTTGGAGTCGCAGAGCCTGACCTTGTCGGTGACTTCCTTGGGCGTCATGCCGAGTACGCCGGCGAGGCGGGCCAGTACGGCCTTGCCGTCGTCCTTCATCTTCATCAGGTCGGTGCGGCTGGCGGAGACGACGAGGCGGGTCTCGTTGTCGGCGAGCGGCACGCCGCGGGCGTCGAGGATCGAGCCGCGGACGGCGGGCTGGACGACCTGCTGGACGCCGTTGCCGGCGGCTTCGGCGGTGTACTCGTCGCCGTTGCGGATCTGGAGGTACCAGAGGCGGCCGCCGAGGGTGAGCAGGAGGGAGAGGACGAGGACCTGGATGACGACGAGCCGGATCCGGACTCTGGGGGTCCGGCCGGTCTCGGGAATGTTGCTCATGCGGCGGTCCCCTCCTCGACGTCCTCGGAGCGAGTGGTCACAGTCGCTTGACCCCCTTGATGCGTCCGGCCCTTGCCGCCCGCGAGCGTGCGGCCTTGATCCTCAGTACCCCGCGCTGGTCGCCGATGCGCAGGCCGGTGCCGGAGGCGAGCCAGCCGGTGGACACGTCGGCGCCGTTGCTGCCGCTCTGGCTGTCGGCGAGCGGATCGTTCTCGGCGCGTCTGGCCAGCCACATGACGACCGGTACGACGAAGGGGGCGAGCAGCAGGTCGTAGAGCGCGGAGGTGAACAGCAGGTTCACGAGGCCCACGTGGCGGGCGGCGGTGTCGCCGACCAGGGCGCCCACTCCGGCGTACAGGAGGGTGGAGCCGATGGCGGCGACGACGACCGCGACCATCGGGGCCGTCGCGGACTTGAGCTGGCCGTTCTCCGGCTTGGCGAGACCGGCGAGGTAGCCGATGACGCACAGGACGAGTGCGTAGCGGCCCGCGGCGTGGTCGGCGGGCGGGGCGAAGTCGGCGAGGAGGCCCGCGCCGAAACCGATGAGGGCGCCGCTGGTGCTGCCGTACACGAAGGCGAACCCCAGGACGGTGAGGAGCATCAGGTCCGGTACGGCGCCGGGGAGTTGGAGTCTGGCGAGAACGCTGACCTGGACGACCAGGGCGACGAACACCAGGGCGGTGGAGAGCAGCATCCGATTGAGGCGCATGGGGTTCAGCTCCTACGGGGTGCCGTCGGCGGGAACGGTGCCGTCGGCGGGGGGCGCCGAGGGGGTGGCCGTGACGGTCACCGTGGGGGTGGGCTTGGGTCCTGCGGGCTTGGGCGGCAGGACCGTGTCGCGCGGGTCCTTGCGGGGGGTCTCGACGACGACGCCGACGATGTCGAGCTTGGTGAAGCCGACGTACGGGCGGACGTAGACGGTGCGGGTGAGGTCGCCGCCGGAGGGGTCGACACGGGTGACCCGTCCGACCGGGACGCCCGGTACGAACGGCTTGTCGGCCTGCGAGCCGAAGGTGACGAGACGGTCGCCCGCCTTCACCTTGGCCTTGCCGTTGAGCATCTGCACGCGCAGCGGGCGGTCGCCCTGGCCGTTGGCGAAGCCGAGTTCGTCGGTCTTCTCCAGGCGGGTGCCGACGGTGAAGTCGGGGTCGTTGGCGAGCAGTACGGTCGCGGCGTCCGGACCGACGGTGGTGACGCGGCCGACGAGTCCGTCGCCGTTGAGCACCGTCATGTCGCGCTCGATGCCGTCATTGCTGCCGACGTCGATGGTGACGGTCCAGGAGAATCCCTGGGCCGCTCCTATCGCGATGACTTCGGCGCCCTTGATGCCGTACTGGCCGGCACCGGCCGTCTTGAGCATCTTGTCGAGTGCGCGGGCGCGGTTGCGGTTGCGGTCGTCGCTGCCGAGTTTCTGCTTCAGCGCGGCGTTCTCGCGCTCAAGGACGGCGAGGCGGTCGTGCCGCTCACCGGAATCCCGGACGGCCCCGATGGCGTTGCCGATCGGATCGACCGCTGTGGCGAGCCCGTTCTCCACCGGTCCGAAGACGGTGGCGGCGGCCCGCCGGGCGCCGTCGACCGGCGACTCCTCGCCGCCGCGGATGTCCACCGTAATCAGAGCGAATGCGATGGCGATCAGCAGCACCAGGAGCAGCCGGCTCTCTCGTGTGTCCCTCACGTGCGGCGGCCGTGCCTTCCTCTTCGGAATTCTTGTGTCTGTATATCAACGATCCGCCGCACGAGACGGCAGGCCTCGTGCGGCGGATTCGTTGAGACGGCTCATCGGCGGGGCTGTGCGTCCAGTACCTGCTGGAGTGCCTCGAACTCCTCGACGCACTTGCCCGCTCCGAGCGCGACGGAGTCGAGCGGGTCCTCGGCGATGTGGATCGGCATGCCGGTCTCGCGGCGCAGGCGTTCGTCGAGGCCGCGCAGCAGGGCGCCGCCACCGGTGAGGACGATGCCGCGGTCCATGACGTCGCCGGAGAGCTCGGGCGGGCACTTGTCGAGCGTCGTCTTCACGGCGTCGACGATGGCGTTGACCGGCTCCTCGATGGCCTTGCGGACCTCGGCCGCCGAGATGACGACGGTCTTGGGCAGACCGGAGACGAGGTCGCGGCCGCGGATCTCGGTGTGCTCGTCCTTTTCGAGGTCGAACGCCGAGCCGATCGTGATCTTGATCTGCTCGGCGGTGCGCTCACCGAGCAGAAGGGAGTACTCCTTCTTGATGTGCTGGATGATCGAGCTGTCCAGCTCGTCGCCGGCCACCCGGATCGACTGTGCCGTGACGATTCCTCCGAGCGAGATGACGGCGACCTCGGTGGTGCCGCCGCCGATGTCCACGACCATGTTGCCGGTGGCCTCGTGGACGGGCAGGCCCGAGCCGATGGCGGCGGCCATGGGCTCCTCGATGATGTGCACCTGGCGGGCGCCTGCCTGGGTGGACGCCTCGATGACGGCGCGGCGCTCGACTCCGGTGATGCCGGAGGGGACGCAGACGACGACCCGGGGGCGGGCCAGATAGCGGCGCTTGTGGATCTTGAGGATGAAGTAACGGAGCATCCGCTCGGTGATCTCGAAGTCGGCGATGACGCCGTCCTTCAGCGGCCGGACGGCAACGATGTTGCCCGGCGTCCGGCCGATCATCTTCTTGGCCTCGGAGCCAACGGCGAGGATGCCGCCGGTGTTGGTGTTGATGGCGACGACGGAGGGCTCGTTGAGCACGATCCCTTTACCCCTGACGTACACCAGCGTGTTGGCGGTCCCGAGGTCGACAGCCATGTCACGGCCGATGAACGACATTGAGTTCCCCTTGTTCCCCATGAGGATGCGTCGGGCCTTCCCAAGTGGAGCGGTTGGCTTTTTAGGTCGGCGAAGTGGGTACTGCGGACGTGGAGTCTTCCATCGTAGTGCCGCCTGCGCGGACACAGCGCGAGGGTCCTTCGCCATTGTGAGCGGAACACGTACCCGTCCCAGTAATGGTGACGTCGTGTCGGGGGGATGCGTTCCCTGCTTCTGCGCGCATATGCCGAAGGACGACCGAATTACTTCGGTCGCCCCAGGCCATGGCCGCTGTATGGCTGGCGCTCTGTCAGGAAATACCGGGGAAGAAGAGCTTCAGCTCCCGCTCGGCGGACTCCTCGGAGTCCGAGGCGTGGATGAGATTCTCCCGGACAATGGTCCCGAAATCGCCACGAATGGAGCCGGGCGCTGCGGCGATCGGGTCAGTGGGACCCGCCAATTGGCGTACACCCTCGATGACGCGCTCGCCCTCGACGACGAGCGCGACGACCGGGCCGGAGGACATGAACTCCACCAGCGGCTCGTAGAACGGCCGGCCCTTGTGCTCGCCGTAGTGCTGCTCCAGCGTCTCGTGGTCGAGGCTGCGCATCTCCAGCGCGGTGATCGTCCAGTTCGCCTTGCGCTCGATGCGGCCGATGACCTCGCCGATCAGCCCGCGCCTGACCGCGTCGGGCTTGAGAAGGACGAGAGTGCGCTGAGTCATGTACGGCTCCTTGCGGGCATAGCGGATGCGATGTCCAGAGGCTACAAGGACACGCCGCAGCCACAGCACCCGGCACGGACAGCGGGCCTACCGTGCCTGCGCCCCGGTCTCCGCCTCCGCCTCCGCCTCCGCCTGCGCCGCCCAGCGGGCCTTCGCCTCGTCGATCTTGCGGCCGTAGTGGATCGAGGCCCACCACAGGCCCGCGAAGACCGCGCCCAGGAAGAACATCACCGGGACCACGAAACCACTGACGATCAGCCCGGCCTGGAGCGCCCAGCCGAGCTGTAGCCCACCCGGCCGATTGAGCATGCCGCAGAGCAGTACGGACAGCAGCATCGCGATGCCGCAGACCGTCCAGACCGCGGTCATCGACAGGTCGTCGGACTTCATCGCGACCAGGCCGGCGAAGGCCACCACGAAGAATTCACTGATCAGAGTGGATGCACAGAGCGTACGCACAGGAGTCAGCCCCTCCCCAGGAGCAGCCGGGCCTCGCCGACCGTGATCACGGAACCGGTCACCAGGACGCCGCCGCCCGAGAACTCGCCCTCTTCCTCGGCGAGCGTGACGGCCGCCTCCAGCGCGTCGTCGAGGCGCGGCTCGACCTGGACGCGGTCGTCGCCGAAGACCTCGACGGCGATCGCGGCGAGCTCGTCGACGTCCATCGCGCGGGGGGTGGAGTTGCGGGTGACGACGACCTCCGCGAAGACCGGCTCGAAGGCTTCGAGCATGCCCCTCACGTCCTTGTCACCGCTCGCGCCGACGACCCCGATCAGACGGCTGAAGCTGAACGCCTCACCGACGGCCGCCGCCGCCGCCCGCGCGCCCGCCGGGTTGTGCGCCGCGTCCAGGACGACGGTGGGGCTGCGGCGTACGACCTCCAGGCGGCCCGGCGAGGTGACCGAGGCGAAGGCCTTGCGGACGGTGTCGATGTCGAGCGTGCGCGCGTGCTCCGCACCGATGCCGAAGAACGCCTCGACGGCCGCCAGGGCCACCGCCGCGTTGTGCGCCTGGTGCGCGCCGTGCAGCGGCAGGAAGACTTCTTCGTACTCGCCGCCGAGCCCGCGCAGGGTGACCAACTGGCCGCCGACCGCGACCTCGCGGGAGACGACGCCGAACTCCATGCCCTCGCGGGCGACCGTCGCGTCGACCTCGACCGCCTTCTTCAGCATCACCTGGGCCGCGTCGACCGGCTGCTGCGCCAGGACGACCGTGGCGCCCTGCTTGATGATCCCGGACTTCTCGACGGCGATCTCGCCGGGCGTGGCGCCGAGCCGGTCCGTGTGGTCCAGGTCGATCGGCGTGATGACGGCGACGGACGCGTCGATCACGTTCGTCGCGTCCCAGCTGCCGCCCATGCCGACCTCGACGACCGCCACGTCGACGGGCGCGTCGGCGAACGCGGCGTACGCCATGCCCGTCAGCGTCTCGAAGAACGACAGGCGGTGCTCCTGCACGGAGTCGGTCATCTCGACGTACGGCTGGATGTCCTGGTACGTCTCGATGAAGCGCTCGGGGTCGATCGGGGAGCCGTCCAGGCTGATGCGCTCGGTGATCGACTGCACGTGCGGGCTGGTGTACCGCCCGGTGCGCAGCTCGAAGGCGCCGAACAGCGCCTCGATCATGCGGGCGGTGCTGGTCTTGCCGTTGGTGCCGGTGATGTGGACCGAGGGGTACGCGCGCTGGGGCTCGCCCAGGACGTCCATCAGCGCCGCCATGCGGACCAGCGACGGGTCGAGCTTGGTCTCCGGCCAGCGGCCCAGGAGCTCCTGCTCGATCACGCGCAGCGCCTTGTCCACCTCCGGGTCCTGCGGGCGGCGGACGGCCTCGTCACCCTGCTGCGGGGCACCTTGGGTGCGCAGGGTACGGCTGCCTGCCTCGATCACCGCCAGGTCGGGGTCGCGGTCGGTCTCGGCCTCGACGATCTCTTCGAAGGCGTCGGGTGCGTCGCTGTCATCGTGCGGGGGGAGCTGGCTCACAGGACCAGTCTACGGAGCGCCACCGGCAGCGCCCCGCCAGGACCTTCCGCGTACCGCCCACGACATGCCGAGGGGCCCCCGCACACGGCAGCGGGGGCCCCTCGGCGTCGTACGCGCGTCCTACTTCTGCGGCAGCGCCGCGAGCTGGGCGGTGATCCGCTCGATGTCCGCCTCGGCCTTGGCGAGCCGCCCGCGGATCTTGTCGACCACGTTGTCCGGGGCCTTGGCCAGGAAGGCCTCGTTGCCGAGCTTGCCCGTCGCCTGGGCCTTCTCCTTCTCGGCCGCCGCCAGGTCCTTCGCCAGGCGCTTGCGCTCCGCCTCGACGTCGATCGTGCCCGACAGGTCGAGGGCGACCCTGGCGCCCGCGACCGGCAGGGACGCGGTGGCGTGGAAGTCCTCGCCGGCCGGCGTCAGACGCAGCACCTGGCGGATGGCCGCCTCGTGCGGCGCCAGCGCGGTCCCGTCCAGGGTCAGCTCGGCCGGGACCTTCTGGCCGGACTGGAGGCCCTGGTCGGAGCGGAAGCGGCGGACCTCGGTGACGACCTGCTGGACGAGTCCGATCTCCTTCTCCGCGTCGGCGTCGCGGAACCCGGAGTCCTCGGGCCACTCCGCGACGACGAGCGACTCCTGGCCGGTGAGGGTGGTCCACAGCGTCTCGGTGACGAAGGGGACGACCGGGTGCAGCAGGCGCAGCATGACGTCGAGGACCTCGCCCAGGACGCGGGCGGAGACCTTGGCGGGCTCGCCGCCCGCGAAGAAGGTGGTCTTGGACAGCTCGACGTACCAGTCGAAGACCTCGTCCCACGCGAAGTGGAAGAGCGCGTCCGAGAGCTTCGCGAACTGGTAGTCCTCGTAGTACGCGTCGACCTCGGCCACCGTGGCGTTCAGCCGGGACAGGATCCACCGGTCGGTCGCCGACATCCGCTCGGCGGGCGGCAGTTCGCCCTCGACCGTCGCGCCGTTCATCAGCGCGAAGCGCGTGGCGTTCCAGATCTTGTTGGCGAAGTTGCGGGAGCCCTGGACCCAGTCCTCGCCGATCGGGACGTCGACGCCCGGGTTGGCGCCGCGCGCGAGGGTGAAGCGGACCGCGTCGGAGCCGTACTCGTCCATCCAGTCCAGCGGGTTGACCGCGTTGCCGAAGGACTTCGACATCTTCTTGCCGAACTGGTCGCGGACCATGCCGTGCAGGGCGATGGTGTGGAACGGCGGGGTGCCGTCCATCGCGTACAGGCCGAACATCATCATCCGGGCGACCCAGAAGAAGAGGATGTCGTAGCCGGTGACCAGGACCGAGTTCGGGTAGAACTTCTCGACGCTCGGGGTCTGTTCGGGCCAGCCGAGCGTGGAGAACGGCCACAGGCCGGAGGAGAACCAGGTGTCCAGGACGTCCGTGTCCTGGTGCCAGCCCTCGCCGGTGGGCGCCTCGTCGTCGGGGCCGACGCAGACGACCTCGCCGTTCGGCCCGTACCAGACGGGGATGCGGTGGCCCCACCACAGCTGGCGCGAGATGCACCAGTCGTGCAGGTTGTCGACCCAGCCGAAGTAGCGGGGCTCCATCTCCTTGGGGTGGATCGTGACCCGGCCGTCGCGGACCGCGTCGCCGGCCTCCTTGGCCAGCGGGCCGACCTTGACCCACCACTGGAGGGACAGGCGCGGCTCGATGGTCGTCTTGCAGCGCGAGCAGTGTCCGACGGAGTGGACGTACGGGCGCTTCTCGGCGACGATGCGGCCCTCGGCGCGCAGGGCGGCGACGATGGCGCTGCGCGCCTCCAGGCGGTCGAGGCCCTGGAAGGGACCGTGGGCGGTGATGACCGCGCGCTCGTCCATGACGGCCAGGTTGGGCAGGCCGTGGCGCTGGCCGATCTCGAAGTCGTTCGGGTCGTGCGCGGGCGTGACCTTGACGGCGCCCGTGCCGAACTCGGGGTCGACGTGCTCGTCGGCGACGACCGGGATGCGGCGGCCGGTGAGCGGCAGCTCGATCTCGGTGCCGACGAGGTGCGCGTACCGCTGGTCGTCGGGGTGGACGGCGACGGCGGTGTCACCGAGCATCGTCTCGGCGCGGGTCGTCGCGACGACGATCTCGGCGTCCCCGGAGCCGTACCGGATGGAGACGAGCTCGCCGTCGTCCTCCTGGTACTCGACCTCGATGTCCGAGATGGCCGTCAGGCAGCGGGGACACCAGTTGATGATGCGCTCGGCGCGGTAGATCAGCTCGTCGTCGTACAGCTTCTTGAAGATCGTCTGGACGGCCTTGGACAGGCCCTCGTCCATGGTGAAGCGCTCACGCGACCAGGCGACACCGTCACCGAGGCGCTTCATCTGGCCGGAGATCTGCCCGCCGGACTCGGCCTTCCACTGCCAGACGCGCTCGACGAACGCCTCGCGCCCCAGGTCGTGGCGGGACTTGCCCTCCTTGGCGAGCTCGCGCTCGACGACGTTCTGGGTGGCGATGCCGGCGTGGTCCATGCCGGGCTGCCACAGGGTCTCGTACCCCTGCATGCGCTTGCGGCGGGTCAGGGCGTCGATCAGCGTGTGCTCGAAGGCGTGGCCGAGGTGGAGCGATCCCGTGACGTTCGGCGGCGGGATGACGATGGTGTACGGCTCTTTGCCGCTCTTCTCGTCCGCTTCGAAGTAACCGCGTTCCACCCAGCGCTCGTACAGCTTCCCCTCTACCTCGGCCGGCGCGTACTGGGTCGGCAGTTCGGGGGCGGGGGCTGCTGGCTGCTGCGATGAGTTCTCGGTCACGGGCCCAGTTTACGGGCGTCACAGCCCCGTACCGAAACCGGATTCTTGGTAACGGTGAGCCCCCCGCCGCCCCGGGACGGCGGGGGTTCCGTCAGGATGTCCGCAACGCATAAGCATCTGGAGGGGAACCCAGTCCATGAGCTACAACCAGCCGGGCCCGTACGGCGGGCAGCAGCCCGGTCCTTACGGCCAGCAGCCGCCGCAGGGCCAGCCCAACCCGTACGGCCAGCAGCCCCCGCAGGGCCAGCCCGGCTACGGCTACCCCCAGCAGGCCCCGCCGCCGCAGGGTTACGGCTACCCCCAGCAGGGCCAGCAGCAGGCCCCGTACGGCCAGCAGCCTCCGTACGGCCAGCCGCAGCACCCGGGCCCCTACGGCCAGCAGCCGCAGTACCCCGGCGGCATGGTCCCGCCGCCGGGCGCGCCGAAGAAGAAGACCGGCCTGATCGTGGGCGCGGTGATCGTGGCGCTGGCCGTGATCGGCGGCGGGGTGTACTTCCTGACCTCGGGCGGCAGCAGCTCGGTCGCCGACGACACCAAGGGCTACAAGATCGTCCCCCCTGCGTCGGTGGGCGAGTACAAGAAGAGCGCCAAGGGTGACCAGTCGACGCCCATGACGGAGAAGGACAAGACGGAAGCCGCAGCGCTGGGCGTCACGAATCCGCAGCAGGTGACCGCCTCTTACGCCGCCGGCGCCGACCCCAACAACCCGCTCGCGGGCAAGGTGCTGAACTTCAACGGTGTGTGGGGCGAGATTTCAGACCCGGAGAAGGTGGTCGACTCGTCCTTCAGCAAGGCCGTGAAGGGGGAGGAAGACGGACTCAAGGTGGAGCTCATCGGCAGCCCCCAGGAGGTCACGCCCGAAGGCTTCGAGGGCGCCCTGATGAAGTGCCAGAACCTCAAGTTGATCAATACAGGTGGCGACACCGGCGCGGCGACGGGCCCCAAGGAGATCGAAATCCCCACCTGTATCTGGGCCGACTACGGCACCTACGGCGTCGTGAATGCCATCGACATGGCCGCGAGTGCCACCGGCAGTGGCATGTCCCAGGACCAAGTGGCCGCCCTGGCAGCCAAGCTCTACAACACGGCCCGCAGCAAGGCCTGAGCTGCGAAGGGTGCCCGGCCGGTTGACCTACCCGGGCCTCTTCTTGCATCTGGCGCCGCAGTGACGCACCTCGCATCCGATGAACCGACGAAAATCGAACACTTTCACGGATGGCATCACTGAGCGTTCTGCATGACTCACGGACAGGAAGAAGCAATCGCATGAAGCGCCGCTTACCCCTGACAGCAACGGCATTGGCCGCCATGACCGTTCTGGCAACGTCCACCGCTGTCCAGGCTGAAGACGTGGGCACTCGCGCCTACCGGAGCTGCGCCGCTACGTATATTCCGAGCTTCCCCGAAGGCCTCAAGGCTGGGGCAGTGGGCGGCGGCAATCAGGCCTACACCGGAAGGAACTCGCTGACCGACGTCAGTCTCTCGGTGAGCGACACCCTGGCCGACGGTCACCACGTAGCCGTCAGATTGGTGACACGGCGCTCCAACGGAAGCGATCACTACTGGTCCTGGCGTCGCCTGTATGCGGGCAACGGCACCTCCCAGACGTGGACGACGACGGCCAGCGACTCCGGAGGCATACATCTCGTATTCCGCGAAGTCGCGGTCTTTGAGGGAAGCAGCATGATCGCCAATTGCATCACGGCTCCCGAGCGCAATTCTTTTTGGTGAAAAGCCTCCCCACTCCTGCTCCGCCATACGGCCACAGCGCCCAGGGGTGCGGCTGTCGCTCAAGAGCAGCTTGAGGTAGGGAAGCTGGGAGAAACAGCGGGGCGGGGCCCGGTCAATATGACCGGGCCCCGCCCCCGCTGCTGTGCAGAGAAGTTACGCGGACTTCTCGTGGCGGCCGTCGTTCTTGATGATGCGCGGCTCGCGCGGGACCAGCGTCGGGTTGACGTTGCTGTGGACCACGTCGGCCGTGATGACGACGCGGGCCACGTCCTTGCGGGACGGGACCTCGTACATCACCGACATCAGGACCTCCTCCATGATGGCGCGCAGGCCGCGCGCGCCCGTCTGGCGGAGGATCGCCTGGTCCGCGATGGCTTCCAGCGCCTCGCGCTCGAACTCCAGCTCCACACCGTCGAGTTCGAAGAGCCGCTCGTACTGCTTCACCAGCGCGTTGCGCGGCTCGATGAGGATCTGGAGCAGCGCCTCGCGGTCCAGGTTGTGGACCGAGGTCAGGACGGGGAGACGGCCGATGAACTCGGGGATCATCCCGAACTTCACCAGGTCCTCCGGCATGACCTCCTGGAACTGGTCGCTCGCCTCGATCTCCCGCTTGGAGCGGATCGTCGCGCCGAAGCCGATGCCCTTCGCGCCCGCCCGCGACTCGATGATCTTCTCGAGGCCGGCGAAGGCGCCGCCCACGATGAAGAGCACGTTCGTCGTGTCGATCTGGATGAACTCCTGGTGCGGGTGCTTGCGGCCGCCCTGCGGCGGGACCGAGGCCGTCGTGCCCTCAAGGATCTTGAGGAGGGCCTGCTGCACGCCTTCACCCGACACGTCGCGCGTGATCGACGGGTTCTCGCTCTTGCGGGCGACCTTGTCGATCTCGTCGATGTAGATGATCCCGGTCTCGGCCTTCTTGACGTCGTAGTCGGCCGCCTGGATCAGCTTCAGGAGGATGTTCTCGACGTCCTCGCCGACGTACCCGGCCTCCGTCAGCGCCGTCGCGTCCGCGATGGCGAACGGGACGTTGAGCATGCGCGCCAGCGTCTGGGCCAGCAGCGTCTTGCCGGAACCCGTGGGGCCCAGCAGGAGGATGTTCGACTTCGCCAGCTCGATCGCGTCGTCGCGGCCCGCGCCGCCGCCGTTCTCGCCGGCCTGAACGCGCTTGTAGTGGTTGTAGACCGCCACCGAGAGGGCCTTCTTGGCCGGCTCCTGGCCGACCACGTAACCCTCGAGGAACTCATAGATCTCCCGCGGCTTGGGGAGTTCCTCCCACCGCACCTCGGAGGTCTCTGCGAGCTCCTCCTCGATGATCTCGTTGCAGAGGTCGATGCACTCGTCGCAGATGTACACACCGGGACCTGCGATGAGCTTCTTCACCTGCTTCTGGCTCTTGCCGCAGAACGAGCACTTGAGCAGATCGCCGCCATCACCGATGCGTGCCACGAGGTGCTTCCCCTTCGCCTGGGAGACGCCACGTTCAGCGACTCCTGGTGCCTCATATTCGACGGTACCTTGCCTGGCCCCCCGTTCGGGCCCCCCTTGGCGCGGTTCACATTGACGTGTACTGCGCCAAGGGGCGGGTTACCGCGTGTCAGGCGCCCACGGGCGCGTTCTTGCGCGTGGACACGATCTGGTCGATCAGACCGTACGCAAGCGAGTCCTCGGCGGTCAGGATCTTGTCGCGCTCGATGTCGTCGCGGATCTTCTCGATCGGCGTGGTGGAGTGCTTCGCGAGCATCTCCTCCAGCTGCGAGCGCATCCGGAGGATCTCCTGCGCCGCGATCTCCAGGTCGGAGAGCTGCTCGCGGCCGGTCTGCGAGGACGGCTGGTGGATCAGCACACGCGCGTTGGGCAGTGCCATGCGCTTGCCCGGCGTACCGGCGGCGAGCAGCACGGCCGCGGCGGAGGCCGCCTGTCCCATGCAGACCGTCTGGATGTCCGGCTTCACGAACTGCATCGTGTCGTAGATGGCCGTGAGGGCCGTGAACGAGCCGCCGGGGCTGTTGATGTAGATGGAGATGTCGCGGTCCGGGTCCATCGACTCCAGGCACAGCAGCTGCGCCATGACGTCGTTGGCGGAGGCGTCGTCGATCTGCACGCCGAGGAAGATGACGCGCTCCTCGAAGAGCTTCGCGTACGGGTCGTACTCACGCACGCCCTGCGAGGTGCGCTCGACGAAGCGCGGCACGATGTAGCGGTTGTCCACCTGCGGGCCGGTGTAGAGGCCGCTCGCGGAGAAGTCGTTCATGTGGGTTTTCACCATCCTGGTGGCGTTCGGTGGGCTGGGGAGGCTCGGCTGCGGGGATCAGGCCCCGGTACCGCCGCCGCCCGGAACGCCCGAGGCAAGGCTGATGATCTCGTCGATGAGGCCGTAATCCTTGGCCTCCTCCGCGGTGTACCAGCGGTCGCGGTCACCGTCGCGGATGATCGTCTCGACGCTCTGGCCCGAGTGCCGGGCGGTGATCTCCGCCATGCGCTTCTTCGTGCGCAGCAGCTGCTCGGCCTGGATCTTGATGTCCGAGGCGGTGCCGCCGAGGCCGGCCGAGCCCTGGTGCATCAGGATGTCGGTGTTGGGGAGCGCGAAGCGCTTGCCCGCGGTGCCGCCGGTCAGCAGGAACTGGCCCATCGAGGCCGCGAGGCCCATGCCGATGGTGACCACGTCGTTCGGGATGTACTGCATGGTGTCGTAGACCGCCATGCCCGCCGTCACCGAGCCGCCGGGGCTGTTGATGTAGAGGTAGATGTCCTTGTCGGGGTCCGCGGCAAGGAGGAGCAACTGCGCTGTGATCTTGTTGGCGATGTCATCGTCGACCTGCTGGCCGAGGAAGATGATCCGCTCGCCGAGCAGCCGGTTGTAGACCTGGTCGCCGAGGCCTCCACCGATGGACGGCTCACCCGCGGCGTACGGCATCAGATTCGTCACGTATACACCTGCTCGTCTCTGACGGCTTCAACCGTCTCAGCGTCTTCGTACCGGAGGGCGGGGACTCCCCACTCTCCTCTTCATGGACCCTAACGCGCAGGTGGGACAACGCCATCCCGCTTCCCGAACTGTTCGCTGGGAGCGCAAGGTACGGGCCCGGACGCGTCACGCGTGCGGGCCCGTTCTCGTGGATCAGGCAGTCAGACCGAAGCTCAGGCCTCGGTCGTCTTCTCGGCCTCGGCGGAGGCCTCGACGGTCTCGGCGGCGTCGGCGGTCTCGGCCGCCTCGTCCTCGTCGTCCTCCAGGTCGACGGCCTCACCGTTGGTGTCGGTGACCTTGGCGGCCTCGACGACGACGGCGAGCGCCTTGCCGCGGGCGACCTCGCCGACGAGCATCGGCACCTGGCCACCCTCGACGACGGCCTGGGCGAACTGGTCGGGGCTCATGCCGGAGGACTGCGCGCGCCGCATGAGGTGCTCGGTGAGCTCCTCCTGGTTGACGTTCAGCTTCTCCTTGTTGACGAGCTCGTCGAGGACGAACTGCGTCTTGATGCCCTTGACCGCCTGCTCGCGCAGCTCGGCGTCGAACTCCTCGGCCGACTTGCCCTGGATCTCGAGGTACTTCTCGATGTCCAGGCCCATCTGGCCGAGCTGGTGGTGCTCCAGGTTGTGCTTGCGGGTCTTGACCTCGTCCTCGAGCAGCTTCTCGGGGATCGGGACCTCGACCAGCTCCAGCAGCTTCTCCAGGACGCGCTCCTGGGCCTGCGTGGCCTGGTCGTACTGCTTCATGTTCTCGAGGCGCTTGCGGCTGTCGGCCTTGAGCTCGTCGAGGGTGTCGAACTCGCTGGCCATCTGCGCGAAGTCGTCGTCCAGCTCGGGCAGCTCGCGGGCGGCGACCGCGGTGACCTTGACGGTGACCTCGGCCTCCTTGCCCTCGGCGCTGCCGCCCTTGAGCGAGGAGGTGAAGGTGGCCTCGCCACCGGCCTCCAGGCCGGTCACGGCCTCGTCGATGCCGTCGAGGAGCTCGCCGGAACCGATGGTGTACGAGACACCCTCGGCGACGCCGTCCTCGAGGACCTCGCCGTCGACCTTGGCCTGCAGGTCGATCGTCACGACGTCGCCGTCGGCGGCGGGGCGCTCGACCGGGTTGGTGGAGGCGAAGCGCGCGCGCAGCTCCTCCACGGCCTTGTCGACGTCCTCGTCCTTGACCTCGACCGCGTCGACCTCGACCTCGATGCCGGAGTAGTCCGGGATCTCGATCGTCGGGCGGATGTCGACCTCGGCGGTGAAGGACAGCAGCTCGCCGTCCTTCAGCTCGGTGATGTCGACGTCGGGCTGGCCGAGAACGTTCAGCTCACCCTCGTTGACAGCCTCGGTGTAGAACTTCGGAAGGGCGTCGTTGACGGCCTCCTCCAGCACAGCACCACGGCCGAACCGCTGGTCGATGACTCGGTTCGGGATCTTGCCCTTGCGGAAGCCCTTCACCGTGACCTGCTGGTTGATCTTCTTGTACGCCGCGTCGAGGCTGTCCTTGAGCTCCTCGAAGGGCACCTCGATGCTGAGCCGAACCCGGGTCGGGTTCAGGGTCTCCACGGCGCTCTTCACGGTTCGGTCTCCTTGGGGGCTGACTTCTGAGGTTCTGCTGGGCCGCGCGGGAGGCGGCTTCGCCGATCGGGCCGGTACATCAGACACACGGACCCGCACTCTGCATAGTAACGGCAAGCAGGAAGACTCCCACAACGCGATCTTGATCGGGATCGCACGGGATCATGCCTGGTGATGGTCGGGGTGGCCGGATTCGAACCGACGACCTTCCGCTCCCAAAGCGGACGCGCTACCAAGCTGCGCCACACCCCGTCGGTGCGACACGTAGGGTACATGCCCGCAGGCAGTGCGGCCCCCGCTTTGCGAGGGGCCCATCGGGTGTGCACCGCGGGCCCGGAACCCGCTACGATGCTCTTCGTGCCGCGGCCACACGACCTGCGGTGCGCACTGTGCGGGCGTAGCTCAATGGTAGAGCCCTAGTCTTCCAAACTAGCTACGCGGGTTCGATTCCCGTCGCCCGCTCCACGGCCTCCGGCCCGGCTCGGTGATGACATCACCGAGCCGGGGAAGAGGTTGCCGCGCTGGCCGAACACCGCCCTGGAGAGCGCCATGCCGGGGGACC
>NZ_JBSFUB010000100.1:0-24944 GCF_053591575.1 Streptomyces altiplanensis
ACGCCCGGTTACATTCCGAACCCGGAAGCTAAGCCTTTCAGCGCCGATGGTACTGCAGGGGGGACCCTGTGGGAGAGTAGGACACCGCCGAACAAATTTTATGCCCCGGTCCCTGGACTTATGTCCAGGGACCGGGGCTTTTTTGCGTTTAAGGTCAAGTCATGCGCTACGACCTCATCATCTTCGACAATGACGGCGTCCTTGTGGACAGTGAGCCGATCTCCAACACCGTCCTCGCCGGCTACCTGAGCGAGCTGGGACACCCCACCTCCTACGAGGAGTCGCTACGGGACTTCATGGGCGGGGCAGTGCACCGGATTCACGATGTCGTGCTGGAACGGTCCGGGCAGCGGCTGCCCGAGGATTTCGACAAGACACTGCATGCCCGGATCTTCGCCGCCTTCGAGCAGGAACTGAAGCCCGTTGCCGGGGCGGAGGAGCTGCTGGGACAGCTGGTGGCGGACGGGACCTCGTACTGTCTCGCGTCCTCCGGGAGTCATGAGCGGATCAGGGTCGGGCACCTGGTGGCCGGGCTGGACGAGTGGTTCGAGGAGAGCTGGATCTTCAGCTCGCAGGACGTCGGGCGGGGCAAGCCGGCGCCGGACCTCTTCCTTCACGCCGCGCAGCGGATGGGCGTACCGGCAGAGCGGTGTGTCGTGGTGGAGGACAGTCCGCTCGGGGTGGAGGCGGCCAGGGCCGCGGGGATGGACGTGTACGGCTTCACGGCCATGACTCCGGCGGACAGGCTGCCCGGGGCCACCGGGTACTTCTCCGAGCTGAGGGAACTGCCGGCCTTGCTTGCGTGATGTCTACCTGTGGGTAGGTGACGGGCCTACGCTGTGCGGCCATGACTGACGCGCGCCTGCGGCACGGCAGGGCTTCCTTGGGGTTGAGCTTCTTCGCGCAGGGCGTGGCTTTCGCGCTTCTCGTGACGCGGCTGCCGGCCATTCAGGACCGGTACGGGATATCCGACGGGCTGCTTCCCGTCTTCCTGGCCGCCGTGCCGATCCTGGCGGGTGTGGGCAGCGTCGGCACTGAGCAGCTGGTGAAGCGGGTCGGACCGAGCGCCGTGCTGCGGTGGTCGCAGCCGGTGGTGCTGCTGGCGCTTCTCGGGGTCGGGGCCGGCAGCGAGATGTGGCAAGTGGGCGTGGCGCTCGGAGGGTTCGGGCTGGCGGTCGGGGCGTTGGACGCATCGATGAACATGCTGGGGGTGAGCCTTCAGCGGGCGTACGGACGCAGCATCATGCTCGGTTTCCATGCGGCGTACAGCCTGGGCGGGATCGTGGGGGCGTCGCTGGCGTGGGTGGGGGCGCAGGGGGGACTGTCGCTGGTCGCCTCGTATCTGCCGGTGGTGGTCGTGCTGTTGCCTGCGGCGCTTGGCGGCAGCCGGTGGTATGCCGACGGTGTGGTTGCGGAGGGGGAGGAGGAAGCCGTTTCGGGGAGTGGGCCGGGTGGCTTCAAGCTGCTGCTGCCGCTGTGCCTGGTGATGACGTTCGCTTACATCGGGGACGCGACGGTTTCGAACTGGAGCGCCAAGTACCTGCAGGACGTGCTCGGTTCGTCGGAGCAGGCGGCGACTCTTCCGTACAACGTGTATATGGTCACGACCTTGGTCGGGCGGGCCGTCGGGGACCTCGGTGTGCGGCGCTTCGGGGCCGTCGCCGTGGTGCGGGGAGGGACGCTGCTCGCCGCGGGCGGGTTCGCTGTGGTGGCGGGGGCGCCGGGGGTGGGCGTGGGGATGCTCGGATTCACGATGCTCGGGTTCGGGCTGTGCGTGATCGTGCCGCAGACGTTCGCGGCGGCGGGGCGGTTGTTTCCCGGAGCGGCGAGTGACGCGGCTGTCGCCCGGCTCAATGTCTTCAATTACGTGGGGTTCCTGGTCGGGGCGCCGTTGGTGGGGGCGCTCGGGGAGGCATGGAGCTATCGGGGGGCCATGCTCGTACCCATGGGTTTGGTAGTGGCGACGCTGGTGTACGCCCGGTCGTTCGCATCCGGGACCGACCGATACGGTGGCGGGCATGAGCGGGCGCGCACTGTTGATGTGGGATGACGCGGTAACTGGCTACGACTTCGGGGCGAGCCATCCGATGGACCCGGTCAGGCTCGACCTGACGATGGGGCTGGTACGGGCGTACGGGCTCGACCGGGTGGTGGATGTGGTCGCCGCGCCTGCCGCGGGGGATTCGACGCTGCGGCTCGTGCACCGCGAGGACTATGTGGCGGCGGTGCGGGCGGCTTCGGCGGATCCGCGGGGAGCGGACCAGACGTACGGGCTGGGAACCGTCGACGATCCGGCTTTCGCCGGCATGCACGAGGCCTCCGCGCTGATCGCCGGGCAGTCGGTAGGAGCGGCGGAGGCGGTCTGGCGGGGGGAGGCCGCGCACGCGGTGAACTTCGCGGGCGGGCTGCACCACGCGATGCCGGGAGGCGCGGCGGGGTTCTGCATCTACAACGACGCGGCGCTCGCGATCGCGCGACTGCTGGAACTGGGTGCGGAGCGGGTCGCGTACGTGGATGTGGACGTGCACCACGGGGACGGGGTGCAGGCGGCGTTCTGGGACGACCCGCGGGTTCTGACGGTGTCGCTCCACGAGCACCCGAGGACGCTGTTTCCGGGGACGGGGTGGCCGGAGGAGACGGGCGCGAGCGGGGCGGGGGAGGGCTCGGCGGTGAACGTGGCGCTGCCGGCGGGGACGGGGGACGCGGGGTGGCTGCGGGCGTTCCACGCGGTCGTGCCGGAGCTGTTGGCGGACTTCCGGCCTCAGGTGCTGGTCACGCAGCACGGGGCGGACACGCACTTCGAGGATCCGCTGGCGCACCTGGCCGTTTCGCTGGACGCCCAGCGGGCGGTGCAGGCGGCCTGCCACGACCTGGCCCATGAGTACGTGGAGGGTGGGGCGTGGGTGGCGCTGGGGGGCGGGGGATATGCGGTGGTGGACGTCGTACCGCGCTCCTGGACGCACCTGGTGGGGATCGCGGCGCACCGGCCGATCGATCCGGAGTCGGTGATCCCGGCGTCCTGGCGGGACGAAGTGTACGCGAGTACACGGCAGTTGGGTCCGGGGCGGATGACGGATGGGCTCACGCCGGCCTGGAAGGGGTGGGACGCGGGGTACGACCCGGCGGACCGGCTGGACCAGGCGGTGCTGGCGGCCCGGCGAGCGGTGTTTCCTCTGCGGGGGTTGCTGGCATAGGGCGGTGGAGCGCGGCGGGCCGGGTTACGCCGAGTGTGGGGTGTGTTCGGGGTTTCGGGAAAAAGGGGGTGAGGGTGCGGGAGCATCGGGAGGGTGTTGAGTACCGGCGCGCTGCGTGCGCATCTGTTGGCGGCCCGGCTGGCCGGGCCCGTGGCCACCTCGCGCGAGAAGAGTCTGCGGAGCTATCGGCTGTTCGCCGCGCGGGATCCGCGGGTGCTGCTCGGGCTCGATCCCGAACGGGCCTGGGACGAGTTCGACGTGATGGCTCTGATGGCCGACAAGTGCGGTGTTTCTGATGATCCGGGATGTGTCACCGGGACTGATGTGATTGACCCCGAACGGACTCTGGCCGGGCTGGAGGCCTTCGCGCGGAGGCTGGGGGAAGCCGCCGCACGGCGGGTGCCGGTGCTGTTCGGGACCGGGCATCCGCATCGGTTGCTCGAGTTCTACGCCGGCCTCGCAGACGCTTTGTCGGCGGCGGGGTGCCTCGTCCTCACACCCGCGCAGGGGCGATGTGTCGACATAACGACCCGGTTCGGCGTACGTACGTACAGCCTTGACTACGTACGGGGAGTCGCGCTGATGCGCGAACCCGGCGCGCGCGGCCCCGCGAGTGAGACCGGCGCACACAGCCATTCCCCCCTCCCGATCCGGGTCGCACTCGCCGCTGCGGGGGAGGCCGGCGGCCCTTTGCCCGGACTGGTCGTGGGGGACCACGGGTGGGTCTGCGGTGCAGGTCAGCTCGGTATTGAGGCCATCGGACTCGCGGATACGGACGACCCCGCGCTGTTCGTCGGAGAGGCCGAGGGGCAGGTGTCTGTCGCCGTTCCGCTTGATGACGCTGTGCGGTCTGATTACTACCGGCCGCTTACTCGCTATGTACTCAATCGGGCGTGTCTGTCACAGTAGGTGGTCGATGGCTGCTCCTCTTCCCCACTCGTACCACCCGCCCCTAGTCTGGGAGTGAGCGCACAACGACGAAGAGTCACCGGAGGGGAAGCCGGTGCGCGTCGGGTGCGGAAGGTACAGGTGGTGGGTCATGGCTGCTGGCAGCGAGAGGCCTCTCAACGAGGTCAAGTTTCTGACCGTGGCGGAAGTCGCCTCGGTGATGCGAGTGTCCAAGATGACCGTGTACCGATTGGTGCACAGCGGTCATCTGCCGGCGATCCGGGTGGGCAGGTCCTTCCGGGTTCCGGAGCAAGCGGTTCACGAGTACCTCCGTGAGTCCTTTGTGGGGGTGGAATCAGCCTGACGAGGGCCTCGGATTACGTCCCTCTCCCGGTGGCGGGTAGGCTAGGCCCTCGTAGGTCGTGTGGGCCCAGACGCCCCGCACCGAGTGAAGAGAAGTGAGCGAGGGTAGTCGTGGGCTCTGTTATCAAGAAGCGGCGCAAGCGGATGGCCAAGAAGAAGCACCGCAAGCTGCTCAAGCGCACCCGCGTTCAGCGTCGCAACAAGAAGTAAGCGGCAGCTGTACGTGACCCGCAGCCCTTCCACCGTCATGGTGGAAGGGCTGCGGTGCGTTCCGGGCCGGGTGGCCCGGGTGCGCGCGTCTGCCGCCGTTTCGGGTGTCGTGAGGTCATCACAGAGCAACGTCCAACCGCTACGGTTGCGCCAGGGAAGTCCGAGGGAAGGCGCTGATCTTGGGCAAGGTCGTGCTCGTCACAGGTGTGGCCCGGCAGCTGAGTGGCCGCTTCGTACGGCGCATCCAGCGTGATCCCGAGGTGGACCGGGTGATCGGCGTCGACGCGGTTACCCCCGACCACCCCTTGGGAGACGCCGATTTCGTGCGAGCGGACATCCGCCGGCCCGCCATCGCGCGCGTGCTCGCCGAGCACCGGGTCGACACTGTTGTGCACATGGCCGTCACCGGTACGCCGCTGGGCACCGGCGGCAGCCGTACGTCGGTGAAGGAGACCAACGTCATCGGCACCATGCAGCTGCTCGGCGCGTGCCAGAAGTCGCCGACCGTGCAGCGGCTCGTCGTGAAGTCGAGTACGAGCGTGTACGGGTCGGCGCCGCGCGACCCCGCCGTCTTCACCGAGACCACACCGCCGAAGTCGCTGCCGAGCGGCGGCTTCGCGAAGGACGCGGTCGAGGTCGAGGGGTACGTACGGGGCTTCGCGCGCCGGCGGCCCGACGTGGCCGTATGTGTGCTTCGTTTCGCCAACATCCTCGGGCCCTGTGCGGACTCCCCGCTGGCCGATTACTTCTCGCTGCCGGTGCTGCCCACGGTGTTCGGGTACGACCCGCGGCTTCAGTTCGTGCATGAGGACGATGTCATCGACGTTCTGCGCATCGCCTCGCACGACCCGCGGCGCGGAACGATGAACAGCGGGACCTTCAATGTCGCCGGCGATGGGGTGCTGACGCTCTCGCAGTGCTCGCGGCGGCTGGGGCGGCCGACCGTGCCGGTGCTGCTGCCTGCCGTCACCTGGGTCGGATCCGCGCTGCGGACCGTCGGGGTGACCGACTTCTCGCCCGAGCAGATCCGGCTGCTGACGCACGGACGGGTCGTCAGGACCGTCCAGATGCGCGAGACACTGGGGTTCGACCCCACGTACACGACCGCGGAGGCCTTCTCGGACTTCGCGGACAGCCGGGGCGGGGGTCTGCTGCCGCCCGAGGCTCTTGCCCGTACTGTCGACCGGCTCTCCACTCTCGTCAGCAAGGAGCGCATCTGACATGGCCGATGCCAAGGTCATCCCCTTCGGTGATGAACCGAGGACGAGGCGAGCCAGGCCCAAGTCCAAGGACGCGGTCTCTTCCGCGGCCGCCGCCTCCACGGGGGCCAAGGGGAAGCGGCCGCCGGGGCGCAAGGGCGGGCCGCTCGCGCCCGTACCGGAGCAGTCTGCGGGTCCGGGCGGTGCGGCGGACGCGGGGGCCGCGGAGACCGTGGTGACGCCGGAGGAGCCGAAGGCGGGCCCGGGGGGCGGGGGTGGCTGGGACCGGCGGATCGCGGGCGGGCTCGCGTTCCTGCGGCGGCGGCTCACCGGTGACTACGAGGTCGACGAGTTCGGGTACGACGAGGAGCTCACCGACAAGGTCCTGATGTCGATGATCAGGCCCCTCTACGAGAAGTACTTCCGGGTGGAGGTCAAGGGCATCGAGAACATCCCGTCGGAGGGCGGGGCGCTCATCGTCGCCAACCATTCGGGGACGCTGCCGCTGGACGGGCTGATGCTCCAGGCCGCGGTGCACGACAACCATCCGGCCGGCCGGAACCTGCGGTTGCTCGCGGCGGACCTGGTGTTCATGCTGCCGGTCGTGAACGAGCTGGCCCGCAAGGCCGGGCACACGCTGGCCTGCGCGGAGGACGCGGAGGAGCTGCTGCGGCGGGGCGAGGTCGTCGGTGTGATGCCGGAGGGCTTCAAGGGGATCGGGAAGCCGTTCGGGGAGCGGTACAAACTGCAGCGGTTCGGGCGGGGCGGGTTCGTCTCCACGGCGCTGCGGGCGGGCGCGCCGATCGTGCCGTGCTCGATCGTGGGGGCGGAGGAGATCTACCCGATGATCGGCAACGCGCGGACGCTGGCGCGGGTGCTCGGGATTCCGTACTTCCCGATCACGCCCACGTTCCCCTGGCTGGGGCCGCTGGGGGCGGTGCCGTTGCCGACGAAGTGGACGATCCAGTTCGGGGAGCCGATTCCCACGGAGGGGTATCCGGCGGAGGCGGCGGAGGACCCGATGCTGATGTTCAACCTGACGGATCAGGTGCGGGAGCAGATTCAGCACACCCTGTACAAGCTGTTGGTGCAGCGGCGGTCGGTGTTCTTCTGAGTGCGGGGTGGGGCGGGCAGGGGTATGGGCCCGGTCTCCGGGGAGAGCGGGCCCACGGTGTGGCTGTCCTGCTGCCTTACTCCGGCGCCTTTTCCTCGTCGATGCCCAGGCCCGGGAGGATTCCGGGGAGCAGCGGAGGAACGGTGACGTCGGGGACCGGCGGCTGCCTGTCGCTGTCCTTGGAGGACGGGGGCGACGGGGGTGTCAGGTCGGCCGACGGGGGATCCAGAAGGTCGCCCGGCTTGCCGCCGAGCAGGCCCTCGTCCTCGGACTTGCCGGGGGACGAGGGAGGGTTGGGCTTGGTGTGGCCGCCCGTGCGGCCGCCGGAGGACGTGGTGGTGGAAGGGGCGGGGCGGTCCGTGTCCGGTGTGCCCGTACGGTCCTGGGTGGATCCGGGGCGTTCCGGGTTCCGGGTCGGCTTCGGCGTGGGCGGCAGGAGCGACTGGAGGGGGGCGACCTCTTCGTCCATGGCTTCGAAGACCGAGCTGACCTGGTCGCCCACATCGGTCAGCTGCGCCGGAAGCCGCTCCCGCAGACTGCTCCATGCTTTGCGGTGCGACTCGGCGAAGGACGACAGGGCCTGGATCGCGCCGATGGAGCCGTCGCGCTCGTAGGCACGGGTGAGGAGGCGGTGGCCCTCGCCCGCGTCGTGTGTCATCCCGCTCAGCGTGCGTCTGACCTCGCCCAGTTGCTCGTGGTCGAGCTCGGCGGCCCGGCCGCGCTCCATGAGGCGGCGGGCCTCCTGGAGGCGGGTCGACGCCTGGTTGAGGTAGAGCTCACCACGGGCGGCGTCGTCGTCGGCCATGCCGAGTTTGACGTCTTCCATACCGCGCTTCAGCCCGTACAGCGAATCACCCGGCAGGGCGTCGGAACTCGCAGCGGCCACTCCGCTGAAGGCTCCTGCGGCCACACCGACGGTGAGCCCGCCCGCAGCGATGCCCTTCGACCATCGGGAGCGCGGGCGCAGCTTCCGGAGCGGGGATGCCCGGTGGGCGCCCCGGCCGGTCCGCTGCTCGGGCACCGTAGGGCCCGTTGGCGTACCGCCCTCGGCGACCATGGCCTCCATGGCGGCGATGAGCTGGGCCCGCTGGACGACTTTGACCTCGGGGTCCAACTCCGGTGACGGCAGCTCGCCGAGACCGTTCGCCAGGGCCAGAAGCCGTGTGGTCTCCGGCCCTTCAGCTGTTTCTTCGGGCTGATCTGCCGCCGTGCCCTGGGGCGTCTGTGCCTCCAGCGCCTGGGCGAAGGCGTTCGCCCGCCGGTGCGCCGATACGTTCGCGATCACTGGCGGCACCTCCTCTCGTCATGACGATCGACTCCCCTGGGGGTCCGGAAGGTTGCACGCCATGAATACATCCACACGATCGAGTGAGTGGTTGCGGGCATGGCGTGACCGCAGGGAGCCTGCATCCCGCACAACGAGCGTCGCGGCACTTGGGTTACGCGCGAAGGATGAACGGACCACAACGTCATGGAGGCGTCACCAACTGTGAGTCGTGGTCGGCCGGTCGGCGTTCTCGGGTGTCAGCGGGCGTCGTCGGGCAGGAGCCGGGCCAGTGTACGTACGGCCCGGTACTGGAGGGTCTTGATCGCACCCTCGTTCTTGCCCATCACGCGGGCCGTCTCGGCGACCGAGAGCCCCTGGAGGAAGCGCAGGGTGACGCACTCCTGCTGCTGCGGGTTGAGTTTGCGGACCGCTTCGAGGAGGGCCGCGTTGGAGAGGGATTCGAGGACGGAGTCCTCCGGGCTGCGCTCGACCTCGTTGGCGTCGAGCATTTCGCCGGTGGTCACTTCGAGACGGAACCGGCTCGATTTGAAGTGGTCGGCGACCAGGTTGCGGGCGATGGTGACCAGCCAGGCGCCGAAGTCGCGGCCCTGCCAGGTGAAGGTGGAGATGCGGCGCAGGGCGCGCAGGAACGTCTCGCTGGTCAGGTCTTCCGCGGTCGCCTTTCCGCCGACGCGGTAGTAGATGTACCGGTAGACCGTGTCGCTGTACTGGTCGTAGAGGCGGCCGAACGCATCGGCCTCGCCGGCCTGAGCGCGTTCGACGAGGTCCATCATGCGTGCGCTGTCGCTGTCGGCGCTGGGCCGACGGGTGGTGGACGTGCCGGTGCCCGAGCCGGCGCCGCGGCTGCGTCTGGCGACCGCCGCACCGCCGTCGGCCAGGGCGTAGCAGGGGCCGACAAGTGCAGGGGTGGCAAGGGCGGGGACGGCGTACGCGGTGGGGACGAAGCCGCGCAAACGGTCCACGACCGTTGCGCGCAGCGTAGCCAGGCCCGAGGCGTCAACCCCGACGTGTGGGTACACGGGACTCCCAGAGGCAGAGCTTCCAACACGTTCAGTGCGGGACCGTTCACTCGTCGTGCTGACGAGCGGGGTCCGGTATGCGTCTGAGGAGAATAACGCTTCGTACAGGCAGCACTACACCTAGTTGCTCAAATCATCGATTCCGTCGCTTCTGTGGCGTCTACGCGACGGTTCGAGTGGCAGATCGTGATCATTTTCTGATCGGATCACTTCGTAATCTGCGTGATTGCTGAATGCGTTGTGCCCGAGTCGCGGTGGTGGGACTGGCGGCAGGGTCGGGAGGGTAGGAGCCCCGGATTGTCTGCCGGGGCTCGCGCGTCGCGGTGGGCCGCTAGCGGCGGCGGCGGTGCAGGGCCATCGCGGCCGCGGTGCCGCCGGCGAGGGCGCCGACCCCGGCGGCCGCCGGGATGCCGACCTTGGCGGCCTTGCGGCCGGTCCGGTAGTCGCGCAGCCGCCACTCGCGTTCGCGGGCGTACTTGCGCAGCTTCGCGTCGGGGTTGATCGCGTACGGATGGCCGACGAGCGAGAGCATCGGGATGTCGTTGTGGGAGTCGCTGTACGCCGCGCAGCGGGCCAGGTCGAGGCCCTCGGCGACGGCCAGGGCGCGGACCGCCTCGGCTTTCGCGGGGCCGTGCAGGGGCTCGCCGACGAGCTTGCCCGTATAAACGCCGTCGACGGACTCGGCGACCGTGCCCAGCGCACCGGTCAGACCCAGGCGGCGGGCGATGATCGTGGCTGTCTCGACGGGGGCGGCGGTGACCAGCCAGACCTTCTGGCCCGCGTCGAGGTGGGCCTGGGCGAGGGCGCGGGTGCCGGGCCAGATGCGCTCGGCCATGTACTCGTCGTAGATCTCCTCGCCGATGGACATCAGTTCGGATACGCGGTGGCCCTTGACGATGGACAGCGCGCTCTCGCGGGCGTCCTGCATGTGTTCGGGGTCCTCGACGCCGGCGAGCCGGAACCATGCCTGCTGCCAGGCGAAGCGGGCCAGCTCCTGGCGCTCGAAGAACTTCCGCTTGTACAGGCCGCGGCCGAAGTGGAAGATCGCGGCGCCCTGCATCACGGTGTTGTCGAGATCGAAGAAGGCAGCGGCCCGGTCGTCTCCGACGACGGGGAAAGCGGGCTCCTCGGGCGTGCCCGAAGGCGTCGTGCCGAGACCTTCGAGTTCCTCGAGCTCCTGCGACGTCTTGCGTGCTGCCTCGGCTGCTGCCTCTCCCGCCAGCACACTCCGTGCTGTCGCGGAGCGTCTACGGGGGGTGAGCCATCCCAGTGCGGCCATGTCGTGAGCATAGCCAGTCTGTTCGGTACTTCCCGACCTGGCGGGATGCGGTGGAGTGAACTCTGCGGGGCGCCGGCGTTGCGCGGGGGACGGAAGGCGCGGCCGGGCAGGGCCAGAATGGCGGTATGAGTCCCTTGCTGCGACGTGCGCACACGAAGAGGAAGCCCGGTGAGCGGTTGGTCACCCTGGTGGGCAAGCCGGGCTGTCATCTCTGTGACGACGCGAGAGAAGTGGTCGGTGAGGTGTGCGGGGAGCTCGGGGTGCCCTGGGAGGAGAAGGACATCACGCAGGACGAGGAGCTGAACCGGGCGTACTGGGAGCAGATCCCGGTGGTCCTGGTCGACGGCGAGCAGCACACCTTCTGGCGGGTGGACGCGGGGAGGCTGCGCAAGGCGCTGGGTGGCTGACCGAAAGGCGGTTACCATCATGGGCGTTTTGGGCGGTCTCGGGGGCGTGGTCGTGAGGAGTGTGTGCGGTTATGCCCCCTTCGGGTCTTCAACGAGTCCGCGCGGTCCGTGGTTCCGGGACCGGGCGGCCGGCGTGCGTGACCCCGGTCACTTTGGGCGGACAAAACGGACACCATCTTTGTGCACGCGTTCACAAAGGCATAGCCTGCTGGAGACGGGGCGGTCCTGGGACATACGGCCGCCTGCAGCCCCGCTCATCCCGCAGGAGCACCGTGGCAACTGGCCGAAATCACCGACCGGCGACCCGTAGCCGAGGCATTCCCGAGGCCACCGTCGCCCGCCTTCCGCTGTATCTGCGCGCCCTGACGGCGCTCTCCGAGCGCTCGGTCCCCACGGTCTCCTCCGAGGAGCTCGCCGCTGCGGCCGGGGTCAACTCCGCGAAGCTGCGCAAGGACTTCTCGTACCTCGGGTCCTACGGGACGCGTGGTGTCGGGTACGACGTCGAGTACCTCGTGTACCAGATCTCCCGTGAGCTGGGGCTGACCCAGGACTGGCCGGTCGTCATCGTCGGCATCGGCAACCTCGGAGCCGCCCTCGCCAACTATGGCGGGTTCGCCTCCCGTGGTTTCCGCGTCGCCGCGCTCATAGACGCCGACCCCGCCATGGCGGGCAAGCCGGTCGCCGGGATTCCCGTGCAGCACACCGACGAGCTCGAAAAGATCATCAAGGACAACGGCGTCTCCATCGGCGTGATCGCCACCCCCGCGGGCGCTGCCCAGCAGGTCAGCGAGCGGCTCATCGCCGCCGGCGTCACCTCGATCCTGAACTTCGCGCCGACTGTCCTCTCGGTGCCGGAAGGGGTCGACGTACGCAAGGTCGACCTCTCCATCGAGCTCCAGATCCTCGCCTTCCACGAGCAGCGCAAGGCGGGCGAGGAAGCCGCCGCGTCGGGTGCCGACGTGACGCCGCCGCCCCTGCGCGGGGGTACGGCCGCGAACCGGAAGGGACCCGACGGGGACGTCCCCGCCGTGATGCCGGCATGAGTCTCCTCGTCGTCGGGCTGAGCCACCGCAGCGCTCCGGTCAGTGTGCTGGAGCGGGCGTCGCTGGCCGCCGATACCCGGGCCAAGCTGCTCCAGGACACCCTCGCCTCGGAGCCGGCGGTCGAGGCCGCCGTACTCGCGACGTGCAACCGCATCGAGCTGTACGCCGACGTGGACAAGTTCCACGCGGGTGTCGCCGAGCTGTCCACACTGCTCGCGCAGCACAGCGGGGTGGGGCTCGAAGAGCTCACTCCTTATCTTTACGTGCACTACGAGGACCGGGCCGTCCACCACCTCCTGTCGGTGGCGTGCGGGCTCGACTCGATGGTCGTCGGCGAGGGCCAGATCCTCGGCCAGATCAAGGACGCGCTCGCGCTGGGGCAGGAGCTCCACACCGCGGGCCGGCTCCTCAACGACCTCTTCCAGCAGGCCCTGCGCGTCGGCAAGCGGGCGCACTCCGAGACCGGCATCGACCGGGCCGGGCAGTCGCTCGTCACCTTCGGGCTCGAACAGCTCGCCGCCGGTGAGCCGGTCGCCGAGTGGGCGGCGGGCAAGCGGGCGCTGGTGATCGGCGCGGGCTCGATGTCCTCGCTGGCGGCGGCGACGCTCGTACGCACCGGGGTCGCCGAAGTCGTCGTCGCGAACCGGACGCAGGAGCGCGCGCAGCGGCTGGCGGAGATCCTCGCCGAGGCCGGGGGTGTCGCGCGCGCGGTGCCGATGGGCGAGGTGGCGCGCGAGCTGGCACGAGCCGACGTCGTCGTCTCCTGCACCGGCGCGACGGGCCTTGTCCTGACGGCGGAGAACGTCGCCGCCGCACTCGGGGTGGCCGTGGACAGCGCGGCCGGTGCGGAGCACGCCACGGCCGCGGCGGGACGCGGTGCGGATGCGGCCGCGGGCTGCCCCGTGCTGGACGAGACCGCCGTCGTGCCCCCCGCCCGGCAGGCCGGCGACGCCGGACCGGCCGGCTCCATGGAGCAGCACGGCGCCTGGGCCGACAACGCTCTCGCCGTCGCCCAGGGGCGTCCGCGGGAGCGGGCCGGCGTGCGCGGCGGACCGGTGCGGCTCGCACTGCTCGACCTCGCCATGCCGCGTGACATCGACGCGGCCGTGCACCGGCTCGACGGCGTACGGCTCGTGGACATCGAGTCGCTGGCCGAGGCTTCCGCCGACGCGCCCATGGCCGCAGACGTGGACCAGGTGCGGACCATCGTGTCCGACGAGGTCGCGGCCTTCGGTGCCGCCCAGCGGGCCGCGCAGATCACACCGACCGTCGTCGCCCTGCGCAGCATGGCCGCCGACGTGGTCACCAACGAGGTCGCCCGGCTGGAAGGCCGGCTTCCCGGACTGGACGACAAGCAGCGCGCGGAGATCACGCAGACCGTGCGCCGCGTCGTCGACAAACTCCTGCACGCGCCCACCGTGCGGGTCAAGCAGCTCGCCAGCGAGCCCGGTGGCGCCGGGTACGCGGACGCGCTGCGCGAACTCTTCGATCTCGACCCTCAGACGGTCGCCGCCGTCAGCAGGGCCGACCTGAACGACACCCCCGACGGTGGGAATAGAGGACGGGCATGACGACTAATGCCTTGAAGCTGGGGACCAGGCGCAGCAAGCTCGCGATGGCCCAGTCCGGACACGTCGCCGAGGCGGTGCGCCGGATCACGGGGCGCCCCGTCGAGTTGGTGGAGATCACCACGTACGGAGACGTCTCGCGCGAGCAGCTCGCGCAGATCGGCGGTACGGGCGTCTTCGTCACCGCGCTGCGCGACGCGCTGCTGAGGGGCGAGGTGGACTTCGCGGTCCACTCGCTCAAGGATCTGCCGACCACCCAGCCGGACGATCTGACGCTGGCCGCCGTGCCGCGGCGCGAGGACCCGCGTGACGTGCTCGTCGCGCGCGACGGGCTGACCTTCGCGCAGCTGCCGGCCGGGTCCCGCGTGGGCACCGGATCGCCGCGCCGCATGGCGCAGCTCAACGCGTACGCGCGCGGCCACGGTCTCGACATCGAGACCGTGCCGATTCGCGGAAACATCGACACTCGTGTCGGATATGTACGGAGCGGGGAACTGGATGCGGTGGTTCTGGCCGCCGCCGGCCTCAACCGCATCGGCAGGATCGACGAGGTGACCGAGTTCCTGGCGGTCGACCTGGTTCTGCCCGCCCCCGGCCAGGGGGCCCTGGCAGTCGAGTGCGCCGCCACGCGCGTCGACCTCGCTGCCGCGCTCGCCGAGCTCGACGACCCGCACACGCGGGTCGCCGTGACCGCCGAGCGATCCCTGCTCGCCGCCCTGGAGGCCGGTTGCAGCGCACCTGTGGGTGCACTGGCCGACCTGCTGGCCGACGGACAGGTTGTCAACGAAATGCGCCTGCGCGGCGTCGTCGGTTCGACCGACGGCTCCGAGCTGGTGCAGCTGTCCACCACCGGTCCCGTACCCACGTCGCACAACGACGCCATGTCTCTCGGTCGCGAACTCGCCGCCGAGATGCTCGCGAAGGGTGCGGCCGGTCTTATGGGGGAGCGAGCACAATGAGCCCCACCACCTCTGCCTCTGTACCTTCGGCGTTCTCCGCGTCAGGGCACGTCACCTTCCTCGGCGCCGGACCCGGTGATCCCGGTCTGCTGACGCTGCGCGCCGTCGAGGCGCTCGCGAACGCGGACGTGCTGATCGCCGAGCCGCACGTGCTCGACGTCGTACGCACCCATGCGAGGGCGGGCGTAAGCACGCCTCAGCTGACGGTGGTTGACGATGTGTCAACAGCCGCCGGGATCCCCGCGATCAGGGATGCGGTCAATCTTGTCATGGAGGCCGCGCGGGGCGGCAGGCGGGTCGTGCGTGCGATCTCCGGCGACCCCGGCCTCGACGGCAACGCGGGCGAGGAGATGCTCGCCTGCGCCGCCGAGGGCATTCCCTTCGAGGTCGTGCCCGGCGTCGCGTCGGGCGTCGGCGTGGCCGCGTACGCCGGTGTGCCGCTGCGCGACGGGCGGGGCGCCGATGTGCGCTTCGTGGACGCGCGCAGCGCCGACGACAGATGCTGGGCCGAAATCGGCTCCAGCGACGCCACGGCCGTCGTCTCCACGACGCTGGATTCGGTCGCCGCCGCGGCGGCCGAGCTGGTGTCGGCCGGGCGCAAGCCCGATACGCCGATGTCGGTCACGGTCGCCGGTACGACGACCAGGCAGCGCACCTGGAACGCGACGCTCGGCACGGTCGCCCAGGTCCTGAAGCAGGCGAAGGTGCTGCCTTCGCCCGAGGGCCACCAGCCCGTCATAGCCGTGGTCGGCGAGCGCAGCGCCGCTGCTCAGCGCGAGCAGCTGTCGTGGTTCGAGTCGAAGCCGCTGTTCGGGTGGCGGGTGCTGGTTCCGCGGACGAAGGAGCAGGCGGCGTCGCTCTCCGACCAGCTGCGGTCCTACGGCGCGGTGCCGCACGAGGTGCCGACCATCGCCGTCGAGCCGCCGCGCACCCCCCAGCAGATGGAGCGGGCGGTCAAGGGGCTCGTCACGGGACGGTACGAGTGGATCGCCTTCACCTCGGTGAACGCGGTGAAGGCCGTCCGGGAGAAGTTCGAGGAGTACGGGCTCGACGCCCGTGCCTTCGCGGGGATCAAGGTCGCCGCGGTGGGCGAGCAGACGGCCGCCTCGCTGGTCGAGTTCGGTGTGAAGCCGGACCTCGTGCCGAGCGGGGAGCAGTCGGCGGCCGGGCTGCTGGAGGACTGGCCGCCGTACGACCCGGTCTTCGACCCGATCGACCGGGTCTTCCTGCCGCGGGCGGACATCGCCACCGAGACGCTGGTCGCGGGGCTGATCGAGCTCGGGTGGGAGGTCGACGACGTCACGGCGTACCGGACCGTGCGGGCGTCGCCGCCGCCGGCGGACACGCGCGAGGCGATCAAGGGCGGCGGGTTCGACGCGGTGCTGTTCACCTCGTCGAGCACGGTGCGGAACCTGGTCGGCATCGCCGGCAAGCCGCACAACGTGACCGTGATCGCGTGCATCGGTCCTGCCACCGCCAAGACGGCGGAGGAGCACGGGCTGCGGGTCGACGTCCTGTCGCCGGAGCCCTCGGTGCACAAGCTGGCCGAGGCGCTGGCCGACTTCGGCGCGCAGCGGCGCGGGGCGGCGATCGCGGCGGGCGAGCACGTGACGCGGCCGAGCGAGCGGCGGCCGGGGTCCCGGCGGCGGCGGACCACTTAACGCGGGGCGCGGTTTCGCGGGGCGGTCTGTGGGCGGGGCGGGTGCGGGTGGAGTGCGCGGTGCGGGTTGCCTGCGGCACTTTCTCCCCCGCCCGCCCCTTTTGGTACCGACGGGGTGACGGTAAAAGGGGACGGTCCGGCGGCGTAGCGTGGTTGGCATGACTGTGTATGGATCCTTTCCCGGGGCCCGGCCCCGTCGGTTGCGCACCACCCCCGCCATGCGCCGCATGGTCGCCGAGCATCGGCTGCACCCCGCCGATCTGATCCTTCCCGCGTTCGTACGGGAAGGCATCAGCGAGCCCGTGGCCATCTCGGCCATGCCGGGCGTCCGGCAGCACACCCTGGAGACGCTGCGCAAGGCGGCCGTCGAGGCCGTCGAGGCGGGTGTCGCGGGGATCATGCTGTTCGGCGTACCCGAGGACGAGAAGAAGGACGCCGCCGGGACGGCCGGGACCGACCCGGACGGGATCCTCCAGGTCGCGCTGCGCGAGGTGCGGGCCGAGGTCGGCGACGATCTCGTGATCATGTCCGACCTGTGCCTGGACGAGTACACCGACCACGGGCACTGCGGCGTCCTGGACGCGGACGGCCGCGTCGACAACGACGCGACGCTGGAGCGGTACGCCGAGATGGCGCAGGTCCAGGCGGACGCGGGCGCGCACGTGGTGGGCCCCAGCGGCATGATGGACGGCCAGGTCGGCGTCGTCCGTGACGCGCTGGACACCATCGGCAAGGAGGACGTCTCGATCCTCGCGTACACGGCGAAGTACTCGTCCGCCTTCTACGGCCCCTTCCGGGAGGCCGTCGGTTCCTCGCTGCGCGGCGACCGCAAGACGTACCAGCAGGACCCGGGCAATGTGCGCGAGTCCCTGCGGGAGCTGGCGCTGGACCTGGAGGAGGGCGCCGACATGGTGATGGTCAAGCCGGCCGGGCCCTACCTGGACGTTCTGGCGAAGGTCGCGGAGGCCGTGGACGTGCCGGTCGCGGCGTACCAGATCAGTGGTGAGTACGCGATGATCGAGGCGGCGGCCGAGCGCGGCTGGATCGACCGGGACAAGGCGATCATGGAGTCGCTGACGGGCATCAAGCGCGCCGGCGCGAACATGATCCTGACGTACTGGGCCACCGAGGTCGCCCACCGGCTCGGCCGGGAGCGGTAACCGCCGGATCGCGGCGAGGCGGCCGGTGGGACCGGCCGCTTCCCTCCCCCTGGTACGATCCGCCCACGCGTGAGACCCGCGACTGCCGCCGCGACGAGGGAGGTTGATGAATATGGCCCGCCAGGCGCCTCATCAGCATGTCCTTGTCCGGGCCGCGCGAGGGTAGTCGAGCGGTCCGGTCGCCTCTGACGACGACCAGGAGTGTCGCGTGTCCTCTTTCTCCCTGACCGGTACGGACCTGATCACCGACCGCCTCGTGCTGCGGCCGTGGTCCCCCGACGAACTCGCCGCTGTCCTCTCTGACACCCGCCTGCCGCACTGGGCGGAGGACTTCCCCGCCGAAGGCGACCGTGTCATCGCGGGCTTCCTCGCCGAGCACCCCGAGGGCCTGAACGCGTACGGCCACCGGAAGGTCGTCGAGCGGGCCGGTGATCTGGTGGTCGGCTCCATCGGGTTGTTCTGGCCGCCCAGTGACGGCTCCGTCGAGGTCGGCTACGGCATCGTCGAGTCCCGGCGCGGCCGCGGCTACGCCTCCGAGGCCACCCGGGCCCTGGTGGAGTACGCCCTGACCGCAGCCCCCGGCGTCCACACGGTCCAGGCGGGCGTGGAGCTGTCCAACCCGGCCTCGGTCCGTGTGCTGGAGAAGGCCGGACTGGAGCGCTGGAGCGACGACGGAACCGTCGCCCGCTTCCGCCGTACCACCAGGGCGGCGGGCGTGAGCCAGTAGCGATCCCCGGGGCCGGCAGTGGAGCCGATCAACACTGCCGGTTCCCGGCGCGGGTCACAGCGCCGGGGTCGCTCCTTGCTCCGCGCCCGGCCGGTCGCGAGGGCGGTCAGCCGTCGTGGGAGGCGGCGTACGTCGCGAAGGAGGACCAGGTGGCGGGGGCGAGGGTGAGGGTCGGGCCGTCGGGGGTCTTGGAGTCGCGGACGTGGACGGCGGTGGGGCAGGTGGCGATTTCGACGCAGGCGCCGCCTTCGTCGCCGCTGTAGCTGGACTTGCGCCAGGTGTACGCGACTTCCAGGCACTCGCCACCTTCGCTGCCGCTGTACGTCGACTTGAACCAGTGCAGTGCGGTGCTCATTGCTCTCCCAGCAGACGATCCAGCAGGCCACGGGAGTCCTCGGGGGTGAGGGCCTGTGCTCGCAGCATCGCATATTTGCGCGCCAGGATGGATACCTCGTCGGGGTCGGAGACCCACTGGCTGCCGCGTTGAGTCTCGGCGTAGGCGAGGTGTTGGTGGTCGGGAGTCTCCAGCAGGACGAAGGGGCCGTCGAGTGCGGCGTGGGTGGTGCGGTCCAGTGGCAGGAACTGAAGGGTGAGGCCCGGGAGTTCAGAGGCCAAGCATAGGTGACGCAGCTGTTCCGCATAGACCTCGCGGCCGCCCAGAGGGAGACGAAGCACTGGCTCCCATACGACGTAACTGACTGTCGGGGGGACCTTGCGATGCAGGATCTCCTGACGCTCGATGCGCGCGGCGGTGAAGGTCTCGATCTCGTCCTCGTCGTAGACCGGAACGCGACTGCGGAAGACCGCACGCGCGTACGCCTCAGTCTGGAGCAGGCCGGGCAAGACCTGGTTTCCGTACAGCGACAGCGCGATCGCCTCGCGCTCGTGGTCCATGAACTCCTCGGCCCAGAGCGGGAACAGATCGATGTCCGGCAGGTTCTCCACGCCCACCGCCAGTGCGCCTTTCGTGTCCAGCAGTTGATCGAGAGTCTCGGCCAGGTCCGCCTTCAGCGGCCGTCTGCCCTGCTCGATCGAGGCGATCGTCTCCTCGTCGGCGCCGATGCGCTCGCCGAGTGAGCGCTGGGTGTAGCCCGCCGCCCGGCGGAACGCCGCCAGCTGGGCTCCCAGCATCTTCATCGCCGACGCGTTCTTCTTCGGACGCTTCCTGGGGCTCATGCCGTCCAACTCCCCCCACCTGCCCGTGCCTGACCCGGTGCGAACCCGTACAAGAAATCTGTACGGGTTGGCTCAGTGCTCCAGGCTAGTCACTCTCCGCAACCATCGTCCCGTGAACGAGACAAAACAACTGCCGTTGCTGCGCGAGAGGTTCTACCGGCGGGACCGGCGTTCGGTGTCCTCCGCCAGGGAGTTCGCACGCCGGGTCCTGGCCGACTGGGGTATGGGCGAGCGTGTGGACGACGTACTGCTGTGCGTGAGCGAGCTGGCGACCAACGCGCTGGTGCACGGGGTTCCGCCGGGGCGGGGGTACCGGCTGTGCCTGTGGCTGTACGGGGGCGGGATCCTGCGGGTCGAGGTGCACGACAGCGGTGGCGGGCTGCCCCGGGTGCGGGAGCCGGACGGGGAGTCCGGGCGGGGGCTGCTGCTCGTGGCGGCGCTCGCCGACACGTGGGGGGTCGGCGAGCGCGAGCCCGGGAAGACCGTGTGGTGCGAGTTCGCCGTGGCGGACGTCACTTCTTGAGCAGGTCGACCAGGCGGGAGAGGCCGTCCGCCGCGTGGCCCTCCTCCACCGAGCGGTCCAGGAGCTTCTGGAAGGGGACGAAGAGTTCGGAGCTGACGCCCTGGTCGTCGTACGTGGCGAGGAAGTTCCGGAAAGCGGCCTGGTTGATGCCGAGGTTGGAGACGTCGGTGAGGTGCTGCCCGGAGTCGATGGCCGTGGCCATCTCCGGGATCAGTCCGCTCAGCATCGCCGAGACCCAGGCGTGCAGCGGCTCGGCGAACTCGGTGGCCGTGACGCCCTCCGTACGGATCAGGGCGAAGGCCTGCGCCACGCCGATCACCATGCCGTACATGCCGGTGAGGAGCGACAGGTCGTGGAGGGCCGCGCGGCCCGGGTCGGTGCCGACCCACTGGGTGCCGCCGAGGGCGGCCAGGGTGGGGCGGTGGGTCTCGTACGCCTGCTCGTCGCCGCTGTAGAGGATGTACGCCGCCGGGGTCGCGATCATCTGCGGGACCGCCATGATCCCGCCGTCGATGTACGCGGCGCCCTGCTTCCCGGCTCGGGCCGCGAGGTCGCGGGCCTGGGCCGGGGTGCCGTTGGTGAGGTTGACGAGGGTCCTGCCGGTGAGGTCGGTGCCGGCGAGGATCTTGGTGACGTTGTCGTTGGTGGTGAGGCAGACGATCACCAGCGGGCTCGCCGCCACGGCGTCGGTGACCGTCTCGGCGGGGATCGCTCCCTGCGCGACCAGGGGGCCGGTCCTGGCGGCGGAGCGGTTCCAGACGGTGACCGGGTGGCCGGCCTTCAGGAGGGCGGCGGCCAGGGCGCTGCCCATCATGCCGAGGCCGAGGACGGACACGGGAGGCAGGGGAAGGGGCGTGGGCATCGGGGCTCCTGGGGGAGGTTTCTGATGTTTCCGGGGCCCTTCGATCCTTGCTGGGTGCCGAGTTGGCGACAAGTACCGACTAATAAGTCAGGTACTCACCTTCTGGTAAGTGGGGAGTGGTGATCAGCGGTCCGGCGGCGCACTCTGGAAGGGAAGGGGAAAGGGAACTGCTGGAGGTGAGCGGCCATGCACACACTCGTCGGATGGCACATCGAGATGGAGTTCGAGGAGCACGAGGGCAGGACCAGGGCGGCCGCGATGGTGCGGCTCAGCGACGGCGTGGAGCTGCGGGCCCACGGGTACGCCAAACGGCACCCGACCGACGCCGAGCAGCTGCGGGTCGGTGAGGAGGTCGCGGGCGCGCGTGCGCTCATGGACCTCGCGTCGCAGCTCCTGGGGAAAGCGCACGGTGAGATCGACGAGGCCGCCGGGCGGCCGTCGTATCCGCTGACTTCGTGACCGGAAGCGGAGACGCCCCCACCGGGTCCGTCCGGTGGGGGCGTCCGCGTGTCGCGTGATCAGAGGCGCTCGGGCGTGCGGATGCCGAGCAGGGCCATGCCCCGGTGGAGGGTGCGGGCGGTCAGGTCGCAGAGGAAGAGGCGGTTCTCGACCTGGGCCGGGGACTCCGCCTTGAGGACCGGGCACTCCGAGTAGAACGTCGTGTAGTGCGAGGCCAGCTGGTAGAGGTACGCCGCCAGCTTGTGCGGCTCGTACGCCGACGCCGCCTCGGCCAGGCTCTCCGCGAACCGGTCCAGGTGCAGACCCAGCGCCCGCTCGGCGCCGGCGAGTTCGAGCTCCGGGTGGGCGGCCGGCTTCACGTCGCCCGCCTTGCGGAGGATCGACTGGATACGGGCGTACGCGTACTGGAGGTACACCGACGTGTCGCCGTTCAGCGACACCATCTGGTCCAGGTCGAACTTGTAGTCGCGGGACGCGGAGGTGGAGAGGTCGGCGTACTTCACCGCACCGATGCCGACCTGCGTGCCGCGCTCGGCGATCTCCTCCTCGGTCAGGTCCTGGGCCTTCTCGCGCACGACGGCCGACGCGCGCTCGATCGCCTCGTCGAGGAGGTCGACGAGGCGGACCGTCTCGCCCTCACGCGTCTTGAACGGCTTGCCGTCCTTGCCGAGGACCGTGCCGAAGGCGAGCTGGACCGCCTGCACGTCGTCGTTGAGCCAGCCGGCCCGGCGGGCGGTCTCGAAGACCATCTTGAAGTGGAGGGACTGGCGGGCGTCCACGACGTACAGCAGCGTGCTCGCGCCGAGGTTCTGGACGCGGTCGCGGATGGCGGAGAGGTCGGTGGCGGCGTAGCCGTATCCGCCGTTCGACTTCTTCACGATCAGCGGGGACGGCTTGCCGTCCGGGCCCTTCACGTCGTCGAAGAAGACGCACAGCGCGCCGTCGGAACGGACCGCCACGCCCGAGTCCTCCAGGATCTGGCAGGTCTCTTCGAGCATGGCGTTGTAGCCGGACTCGCCGACGACGTCCTCGTCGTGGATCTCCATGTCGAGCTTGTCGAAGACCGAGTAGAAGTAGATCTTCGACTCGTCGACGAAGCGCTGCCACAGGGCGAGGGTCTGCGGATCGCCGGCCTGGAGGGCCACGACACGGTCCCGGGAGCGCGCCTTGAAGTCCTCGTCGGAGTCGAAGAGCACGCGCGACGCCTTGTAGAGGCGGTTGAGGGACGACATCGCCGCCTCGCCCTCCTCCGGGCCGCCGTGCTGGTGGTCCAGCTCGTGCGGGTGCTCGGTCAGGTACTGGATGAGCATGCCGAACTGGGTGCCCCAGTCGCCGATGTGGTGGCGGCGTACGACCTTCTCACCCGTGAACTCGAGGATCCCGACCATCGCCGCGCCGATCACGGCGGAGCGCAGGTGCCCGACGTGCATCTCCTTGGCGACGTTCGGCTGCGCGTAGTCGATGACGGTCGTGCCCGGCTTCTCGGCCGTCGGCACGCCGAGGCGGTCGTCGGCGGCGCGGGCCGCGAGGGTCTCGGTGATCGCCCTGTCGGCGACCGTGATGTTCAGGAAGCCGGGGCCGGAGACCTCGATCTCCTTGATCAGGTCGCTGCCGGCGGGCAGGCCCGCGACGACCCGCGTGGCCAGCTCGCGCGGGTTGGCCTTGGCCTTCTTGGCGAGCGCGAGGATGCCGTTCGCCTGGAAGTCGGCCCGGTCGCTTCGTCGCAGCAGCGGGTCGGCGGCGCCGGCCTCCGGCAGGGCTGCCGAGAGGGCGTCCGCGACGCGCTGGTTGACGGTCGAAGCGAGGGAATGGACCGAGGCCATGAGCTGCCGTTCCTGTCGAGAGGAAAGTGGAATGTGCAGCCGAGTATTTCATGTGGGGTGAGGGGCGGTCCTCTCGTATAAAGGCAGCCTCGGACGGGGTCGCCCGGTCTGGGAGAATGGCTGTGCCAGCTATCGAGGAAGAAGGACGTGCCGATCGTGGCTCAGAGCAGCACAGAGACCGACTGGGTCTCCCGGTTCGCGGACGAGGTCATCGCCGAGTCGGAGCGACGTGCCCCTGGGGCGAAACACGATGGTGCTGCCGCTCCGGTGGTCGTCGTCGCGTCCGGCCTCTCCCCCTCCGGGCCGATCCACCTGGGCAACCTGCGCGAGGTCATGACCCCGCACCTGGTCGCGGACGAGATCCGGCGGCGCGGGTACGAGGTCCGGCACCTCATCTCGTGGGACGACTACGACCGGTACCGCAAGGTGCCGGCGGGCGTCCCGGGGATCGACGAGTCGTGGGCCGAGCACATCGGCAAGCCGCTGACGTCGGTGCCCGCGCCGGCCGGGTCGGCGTACCCGAACTGGGCCGAGCACTTCAAGGCCGCCATGACCGAGGCGCTCGCCGAGCTCGGCGTCGAGTACGACGGGATCAGCCAGACCGAGCAGTACACGAGCGGGGCCTACCGCGAGCAGATCCTGCACGCCATGAAGCACCGGGCCGACATCGACGCAGTGCTCGACCGGTACCGGACGAAGAAGGACCCCAAGCAGCAGGTCAAGAAGCAGGGGCAGAAGCCGGTCGACGAGGCCGAGCTGGAGGCCGCCGAGGGGTCCGGGGCGGCGAACGAGGACGACGGCAGCGGCGGCGGCGCGGGGTACTTCCCGTACAAGCCGTACTGCACGGTGTGCGGCAAGGACCTCACCACGGTGACGGCGTACGACGACGAGAGCACCGCTCTGTCGTACACGTGCGCCTGCGGGCACTCCGAGACCGTGCTGCTGAGCGAGTTCAACGGCGGAAAGCTGGTCTGGAAGGTCGACTGGCCGATGCGCTGGGCGTACGAGGGCGTGGTCTTCGAGCCGAGTGGTGTCGACCACTCGTCGCCCGGGTCGTCGTTCGTGGTGGGCGGGCAGATCGTGCGCGAGGTCTTCGGCGGGGTGCAGCCGATCGGGCCGATGTACGCCTTCGTGGGGATCAGCGGGATGGCGAAGATGTCCAGCAGCAAGGGTGGCGTGCCGACGCCGGCCGACGCGCTGAAGATCATGGAGGCGCCGCTGCTCCGGTGGCTGTACGCGCGCCGGCGGCCCAACCAGTCGTTCAAGATCGCCTTCGACCAGGAGATCCAGCGGCTCTACGACGAGTGGGACTCGCTGGAGAAGAAGGTCGCCGAGGGGACCGTGCTGCCGGCCGACGCGGCGGCCCACTCCCGCGCGATCAGGACGGCCGCCGGTGAGCTGCCGCGCACGCCGCGCCCGCTGCCGTACCGGACGCTCGCCTCGGTGGCCGACATCACCGCCGGGCACGAGGACCAGGCGCTGCGCATCCTGAGCGAGCTGGACCCGGAGCACCCGGTCACCTCGCTCGACGAGGTGCGGCCGCGCTTCGACCGCGCCGAGAACTGGATCACCACCCAGGTCCCGGCCGAGCAGCGCACGGTCGTGCGCAGTGAGCCGGACGCGGAGATCCTGGGCTCGCTGGACGAGGCCGGACGGGAGTCGCTGCGGCTGCTCGTCGACGGGCTCGACTCGCACTGGTCGCTGGACGGGCTCACGACGCTCGTCTACGGCGTGCCGAAGGTGATGGCGGGGCTGGAGCCGGACGCGAAGCCGACGCCGGAGCTGAAGGTCGCGCAGCGGTCGTTCTTCGCGCTGCTCTACCAGCTGCTGGTCGGGCGGGACACCGGACCGCGACTGCCCACGCTGCTGCTCGCGGTGGGGGCGGACCGGGTGCGCAAGCTGCTCGGGGCGTAACCGCTCCCGCGCCGGCGAGAGGGCCGCCGCTCCCGGACTGCCGGGGCGGCGGCGCAGATGGCGCAGACCTCGCTGCGGTCGATCATCGGCAAGAGCGAACTGGACGATC